>CAZONZ010000320.1:0-4916 GCA_964581005.1 uncultured bacterium | reverse complement strand
GGCGGTTGCTGTTGAGTTGGGAAGCCCCGTCCCCTTGTGGGCGGGGTAGTTCACTTGGTGTGGCGAGTAGGTCCATAGTATCACAAAGCCGTCCTAGAAGGACGGGACTTGTATCCCAGCTTTTCGGTCAGACGACCTTTAGGGTCTTTTTGCCGATCACGATCAGGGATGCAAACCTCCTAGACATAGTCGATGATTAGTTTGAGCCTCAGGCCAAGATCGGAGATCCCTACCCTTAGGGCGGATCCTGCCCCCCATCTGAATCTTGTCGTTCCCGCAACCCGTTCGATAGATTGGCACTTAAGCTAACTGAGTGCTAAGTTCCATCAACGTTCCATCAACGTTCCATCAACAAGACAAGGGAGTATGTCAGGTATGCATGAGCAAGGAACGATCACGATCCACACAGAGAATATTTTCCCGATCATTAAGCAATCCCTCTACTCGGAACGAGAGATCTTTCTGCGAGAGATGATCTCTAATGCCGCTGATGCCATCACCAAACGGAAGTTGGCTAGTTTTGCTGAAGGGATCCAGGATGTGCCAGAACCCGAAATCACGATCTCGATCGATAAAGATCAGCGGACCCTTCGGATCGATGACAACGGCATTGGGATGACAGCTGATGAGATCAAAAAGTATATCAATCAGGTAGCCTTTTCGAGCGCTGAGGACTTTGTCCAAAAATATAAGGGCAAGGATTCCGATCAGCAGATCATTGGTCATTTTGGGCTTGGTTTTTATTCGGCGTTTATGGTCTCCAGTCAAGTTGAGATCGATACGCTTTCGTATAAGCCCGGTAGTGCATCTGTCCATTGGTCCTGTGATGGTACAACGGCCTTCACCTTGGATGACTCCGATCGCAGTAGTGTTGGAACCACGATTACACTGCACCTGATGGAGGATGATGCCGAATATCTCGAACCCGCTCGGATCAAGGAGTTGGTTCGCAAGTATTGTGATTTCTTGCCTGTTGTGATCAAGCTTGATCAAGAGGCGATCAATCGGCAAAAACCCCTCTGGCGCAGGTCACCGTCGGAACTGAAGGATGAGGATTATCTTGAGTTCTATCGCTATTTGTACCCATTTCAGGAAGATCCTCTGTTTTGGGTTCATGTGAATACTGACTACCCGTTTATTGTGCAAGGGATCCTCTACTTTCCCAAGGTCAAGCCTGATGTTGATCCGATGAAAGGTCAGGTTAAATTGTTCTGCAATCAGGTCTTTGTGCAGGATAATTGTGAGGAAGTGATCCCGAAGTTCTTGCTACCCTTGCAAGGTGCAGTTGATAGTCCTGACATTCCGTTAAATGTTTCTCGAAGTTACCTACAGGGAGATCGAACGGTTCGTCGGATTGGCGATCATGTGGCTAAGAAGGTGGCTGATCGACTGAAGGAGCTTTATAAAGAGGATTACAACCGTTACCTGGAAGTCTGGCCCGATATTAGTCTGTTTGTGAAATTTGGAGCCATGAATGATGACAAGTTTTGCAAGCAGATCAAGGACTATATTATCTTCAAGGTAGCGGATCGCGGCTCCAAAGGAGGAGAGGCAGGATCGGAGGGGGAATCCTCAACTCAGCCGGAGTATGTCACGATTGATGCTTATCTGGAGCGAAACGAAGCTAAGCAAGGCAAACAGGTCTACTACGCAACCGATGAAGCTGCCCAGAGTGCCTACATTGATCTGCACCAGAGTCAGGGGTTAGATGTTCTGGTGATGAATAACTGGATCGATAGCCATTTCAGCAACTTTTTGGAGCAGGAGTATGAAGGGCTCAAGCTGAAACGGGTTGACTCTGAGTTAGATGAGAGTTTGCTGGATAAGGATAAGGCGGCTGAGATCGTCGATCCGACGACAAACAAGACTCGCAGTGATCTTTTGGTCGATCTGTTCAAGCAGTCGCTAGGCAAGGAGCGGTTGCAGGTAAAAGCAGAAGCCCTCAAATCTGAATCTGTCCCAGCGATGATCTTGCTGCCCGAAGCTCTCCGACGGATCCAGGAAATGAATGCGATCATGACACGGGAGCCGATGGATTTTCTGGAGGATCAACACACGCTTGTGATCAATACCGCTCATCCGTTGATCCAAAATCTGCAGTCAATGTCTACCACCCATGCAAACTCGGATCTGGTCAAGCTGATCTGCAATCATGTCTATGATCTGGCCTTGATTTCCCAAAAGACGTTTGATCCAACTACCGTTCGATCCTTTGTCCAGCGATCGAATGAAGTCCTGACCCGCTTGACTCACCAGTAAGTGTGGGCTTGCTTTCTAACCCTGGACTGTAGGTTCTAGACTTTGCCAACGATCAGGAGTACCTCGTTGGTTCCCTTGGATCAGGAGGTAAACCATCCAATAGGAGTGAAGTAGTGGGGAGCGGCAGAGTAGCATTTCAAACCTAAGAATTTCAACTCTAGTCGTTCCCTGCTTGAGTTGTTCCTCGATCAAGGAGGGCTGACGGGGATCCGTCAAGGTGTCCTACTCTATCCCAACATCTGCAAAGGTTTTGGATCCAAGGTCACAGAGGTTAGTCCAGATCAACCTGTCGGAGGCGAAGCGAACTCCAGACGACATTTAAGGAGCTCAATGCCATCGCAATCTCAGCCATGATCGGATGGAGTAGACCCGATATTGCAATGGGAATCGCAATCAGGTTGTAGCTGTAAGCCCAACCGAGGTTCTGCTGGATCTTTTGGAAAGTTGCCCGCGCTAACGTGATCGAGCGCACCACGGCTGTGAGATTGCCCTGGACTACGGCGAGATCAGCGGACTCAATCGCAAGATCCGTCCCTGTGCCGATGGCAATGCCAACTTGAGCTTGGGTCAAGGCAGGTGCATCATTGATCCCATCACCCACCATCACAACAATTTCACCCCGATCCTGCAGCTCTTGAACAATCTTTAACTTGTCTCCCGGCAAGACACCTGCCATCACCTGATCGATCCCAACCTGAGCCGCAATGGATCGAGCAACCCGTTCGTGATCCCCTGTCAGCATGATTGGATCCAATCCCATCTTCTGCAGCTTGGCAATCGCCTCACCTGAATCGGGTTTGATCGTATCCGCCACCATCAAGATCCCCAGGACTTTGGACCCAACGGCTACAGCGACCACTGTCTGGCCAGATGCTTCTGACTCTGCCATTTGAGGGTGCCAAGCATCCAGGTTGAACGATTGATCCTCTAAGAATGCAGGATGACCCACCCAAACAATCTGATCCCCCACTTTTGCCTGAATGCCCTGCCCTGGGATAGCTTTAAACTGATCACTGGCTTGTAGATTAAGCCCTTCCGCTTCCGCTGCAGCCATAATCGCTTGTCCGATCGGATGTTCCGATCCTTGTTCTGCTGTCGCTGCCCATGTGAGGATCTCAACGCGATCGGCTTCCGGTAGAACTTGAACCACTTGGGGCTGACCTGCTGTGATCGTGCCTGTTTTATCCAACACGATGGTGGTGACTGACTTCAAGGTTTCAATCGCCTCACCATTACGGATCAAGATCCCATGTTCAGCGCCCCAGCCGGATCCCACCATCAGGGCGATCGGAGTCGCTAATCCTAAGGCACACGGACAGGCAACCACCAGTACCGCAACCATATTGAACGCAGCTAGAGACACAGGAGAAAGATCGGGATTGACCCAAGGCACCCAAGTAGACATCTGATCTAACCAGGTCACCAGCCAATCGTATTGAGTGACCCAAAGCCCAAAGGTCGCAATTGCCAAGAGCACCACCCCTGGAACGAAGTACCCTGTGATCTGATCTGCGAGTTGCTGAATCGGGACTTTGGATCCTTGGGCTTCCTGGATCAAGCGCACCATCTGGGCCAGGAAGGTATCTTCGCCAGTGCGAGTAACTTCAACAATCAGCACACCCGCTTGATTCAACGTGGCCCCGATCACTGAATCCCCAACCGTTTTAGCTACAGGCATTGATTCCCCGGTTGCCATCGCTTCATTCACACTAGAAGATCCCCAAACAACCTGCCCATCGGCTGGGATCGTTTCCCCTGGTTTGACCAACAGCCGATCCCCCACATGCACCATGTCGATCGGAACGTCCACAAAATTGGAGAGCAACAAGGAGGAGAGGGGTTGAGATGTCAATTCAGATTGGGATTCAGACGATCCATTTGAGGATCCATCAGAGGATCCATTCGATTGATCTTGAGGTTCTGCACCTCCTAAAGCATTCTCTAGATCCTCTAGACCCTCTAGATTTTCTAGATCTTCAGATACATTAGGTTGAAGCTCCGATTGTTGCAGGTGGGCCTGTTTCACTTGCATTTGGATCAGTTTGCGGATCGATGCTGAGGCTTGACCTTTAGCTTGTTTTTCCAAGGCCCGACTCAACACATGGAAGGCCATGACCATCGCCGAGACTTCCACAAACACGATCACATCTGGGATCCCTGTCAATCCAACTAAGTAAGTCGGCACAGTTCCCAGCGAGATCAACACATCCATATTGGGAGATCCACGCCGGATCGCCGCCCAACTGCCTTGATGCGTTGGCCAACCGGCCACAAACACGACTGGAAAGGCCAAACTCAACGTCAAAACCCGATGGTGCTGATTGTGCGGTAGATCCAAAACCATACATACCAACATCACCAGCATCAGGATCCCTGCAGGGATCGCCGCCAGCCAAAACCGTTGCCATGCCTGTCGGATCCCAACTTCAACATCGCGCCCCGGATCCTGCGATTGAAGGGGTTCCAAGGGAGCAGCCCCGAACCCATTGGCCTCAACTGCTTGGATCAAGGTCTCAATCGAAACATGTGCCGGATCGAAGATCACCCGTGCTTGCTCTGCCGCAAAATTAACATCAGCGATCTTGACCCCATCCACATGATTCAGGGCTTGAGTGACCCCACGCGCACAGCCAGCACAACTCATGCCAGAGATCTTG
>CAZONZ010000319.1:0-4929 GCA_964581005.1 uncultured bacterium | reverse complement strand
GATTTGATCGTGTTTCTGGTTGGGATCTGCGTCCTCATTTTGGGTATCGTTTTCGCTGGCTGGGTATTTTTTGATCCTCGGTTCACTGCCGATCAGAAGTTCTAGAAGTCCTATGTACAGGGAATGCTAACTGCAATCTTTGGTAGGATGATAGGCTATGTCTTGGGTAAACAGGGAGAGAGCTAGCCTCGCTGCCGAAGACACATATGCTACTAGTTCGATAGTCTAAATGTGCAATGAGGTGGAGCGGAAACGATGCTGGATCTAAAGCTACTGCGCGAGCAGCCGGATGTGGTGCGCTCAGGCTTGAGTCATCGGCAGGAAATGATTGATCTGGAGGCGATCCTGGCTCTGGATGCCCAGCAACGTCAGCTCGAATCCCAACGATCCACCCTCCAAGCAGAAAGTAACTCCATCGGCAAACAGGTTGGGGAAGCAATCCGCAAGGGAGCTGACCCCCAGGGAGAGGACGTCACCGCACTCAAAGATCGAGGCACAAGCTTACGCGATCAGATCGCCGCGATCGAAACTCAAGAGCAAGAGCTCAAGCAACAGATTGAACAACAGCTCCTGACGATCCCCAACCTGCCTCTGAAGATCGTTCCGGTGGGCAAGAGTGAAGCTGACAATGTGGAAGTCCGCCGCTGGGGAGATCAGTTCAAACCCCAACATACTGTCTTACCCCACGACGAGATCGCCGAAACATTCAAGATCCTGGAGATCGAACGGGCGGTGAAAGTGGCCCAAAGTCGATTTGTTGCTTTGAAGGGAGCAGGAGCAGCTCTGGAACGGGCTCTGATCGCCATGATGCTGGATCGGCACATCAACGCAGGCTATGTCGAAGTGATGCCGCCGTTATTAGTCAGTAGCTCCACGTTGCAGGGCACCGGCCAGTTACCTAAGTTTGCTGAGGAAAGTTTTCGCTGTGCCGAAGACGATCTCTGGCTGATCCCAACGGCAGAAGTCCCAGTCACCAACCTATATCGAGAGGAGATCCTGCCAAGTGAGATGCTGCCGATCTATCACTGCGCCTACACCCCTTGTTTTCGGCGAGAAGCGGGCAGTTATGGCAAAGACACGAAAGGATTGATCCGGCTCCATCAGTTTAATAAAGTCGAGCTAGTGAAGATCACCGCTCCTGATCAATCGGAAGCAGAACACCAAAAGCTCGTTGAAGATGCTGAAGCGATCCTGCAGATGCTGGAGTTGCCCTATCGAGTGATCGAGTTGTGCACGGGGGATCTAGGGTTCTCAGCCAGTCGCTGCTATGACCTAGAGGTGTGGTTGCCGTCTGCAGGCCAGTACCGAGAGATCTCTAGCTGTTCCAATTGTTGGGATTTTCAGGCTCGACGGGCCAACATTCGCTGCAAAGAAACAGGCAAAAAGGGGACTCGTTATGTCCACACTCTAAACGGATCTGGCTTAGCAATTGGGCGGACGATGGCAGCCATCCTGGAAAATTATCAACAACCGGATCGCAGCTTGAGGATCCCGAACGCCCTACGCCCTTACTTGAGGGAAGACATTCTTTCCCAATTCAGTCCAGCAACCAACTGAGCCTGACGAGACGGATCCGCTCTCACCATTTCTGAAAAAGGTAAGACTCCTAAGACAGGAACTTGGGCAGAATATTCAACCTGATCACCCCACTGATCACCCCTCATAGCAGAATCCTCAGCCTCTTGATGATCTTGAGACGGTTGAGATCCTTGGCTTTCAGGAGGATCTAAGAAAACTTGAGTTGCTTGAGAGTGCTCAGATCTCTGATAGTCCATCGGCAAACTCGGAGCTAAATGAGGGATCTGCTCAAACAAGACGATCCCAGCAAGGTTGGCCTGAGCAATCCGAGCCAAAGCTGCAAATGCGACGGCTTGACTCAAACACCAGGATCCACAAGGTAATGTCAGCAAAACAGGTAAGCGCCAATCAGCAGCTCGATCGGCCAAGGTGAGTCGAGGCACAGACAGATCCAACAGATCTCCCAGGCTACCAGAGTAGGTTAAACAAACGGGATCCTGGGCTCCTTGCTTTTGACTGTAGATCGACCACAACTCAGTCCAGTTCACGTGATCCAATGGATCAGGAATTCTCACAATCTGAAGCTGCTGAGGGGATCGGAAATAGCTGATATAGGAAGCTAAACCACGGCTAAGCAAGTCAACCAGGGGTGGATCGATCGAATCCATTCTCAGGCTCCCTGTGATCAAATAATGATGACTCAAGATCATACTCCTAAGAACAACGCGAAGACTGATGTGGTATGCTCAGGAAACCAACGGCTACAAAAACTGGGGATCGATGGAAGCTCCATGTTAGTTTCAATTGTAACAGCTACGATTGGTAACCCTCTGCTTGAACAGGCCATCCAAAGTGTTCAAGATCAAGACTATGATCATATTGAGCATACCATTGTTATTGATGGTAAGGAGCATGAAGAGAAAGTCAATCACATTCTCCAAGATATGGAGTTAAAGAGAAAAGTTCATATCCTTTGCTTACCCTATCCAACAGGGAAAGATGGTTATATTTGTCACAGAATATATGGAGCATCAAATTACATTGTATCAGGAGATTATATTATTTATCTTGATGAAGATAATTGGTTTGATCCTTATCATATTTCTTCATTAGTTGAACTGGCAAAGCTGAATCAGCTTACTTGGGCCTACGCACTTAGGAAGATCGTGGATACAAAAGGTCATTTCGTAACCTATGACGACTGTGAGAGTCTTGGCCAATGGCCGGTCGTATTTGATCGGCGTTTTTACCATATCGATACTAACTGTTTCTTTATTCGAAAAGATATTGCCATCCAGTTATCACCTATTTGGCATCGTAGATTTAGAGAACAAGGCTTGAATAATCCAGATACAGAGCTTTGCGTCACTCTGCTTAAACAGTTCCCTAGATTTAGTACAACAGGTCTGTACACAGTTAACTACAGGATTGGATCTACTAATCTATCAGTGAAGTCAGGATCCTTTTTGTTTGGGAATGCTGCTGCACGATCAATGTATCCAGATGGCCTGCCTTGGAGAAACTATTCATATTTTGAACGTGAATATTCTGAGGCATGTTTAAAAGATAAATTTGGAATTAGGGAGATCAACCTGATTGCTTTCCCAAACTGGGATCGTGTTGGAGAAACTGATACCATTCAGCAGATGATCATGGCTTATCTTCGTAATCCCTCACCATCCAGAATTGCCCTATTTTTGTACTCTGGTCTTGATGAATATGAAAAAGCTTCAAGTGTTTTAACGACTTTAATAGAAACTTTGATGATGCAGCTTGACGATCATGATCTTGAGAAATTCTATCAGGCTCATGTCTCTCTTGTTCAATGTGTAGGATCTGCGTCTTGGCAGTCTTTTTGGAATACTATTTATGGTATAGTTGCTATCGATTATCACGAGAGTAGCCAAGTCCCTAATGATTTACAGCTGCAATCTGTTTTGACTTTGTCTTGCACTGAGCTATCTCAAATTGCTATTGAGAATTTAGTCTATCCCTCTGTTCCTCTATCCCCAGCCTTAAAACCTCCTCCCAAAAAGCTTGATCATTTTATCGTTCTTAGTCACCCTGGAGCAGGCGCTGCTTGCTTAAGCAATACACTCAATCAACAATCTGAGATCTACTTGGCAGGTGAAATCTTTAATCCAAATCTAGGCCGTAAAGATCTCTCGGAGGCAAGGAAAATGCTTGGTCTCTCTGAAGATCAAAGACTAGGGCTGAACCATATACCAGATTTTTTTGATCACTGTGCTAAAGCCCAAAACCGTCATGTAATTGGATTCATTTTATTGGCTAGCCCCATGAATCTTCTCTCTATGCCGGAGATCGATGTTCTAATAGAATCCGGTTATAAGATCTTGATTCTGTGGAGAGATAATCTGCTAAAAGCCTACTGCTCTTGGCTACAAGATATTCAATCTGAACACGCAAAGTTTGACACAATTTCTTCCACACAGGCTGATCAAGCTAAGATTTATCTTGATCCAGATCACTGTTGTAAGTGGATTTATGAAACAAGAGAATTTCTTGACTATGTTAGGAAACAGTTAGCGTCTAGATACGGGTCATATCTTGAGCTTGAATATGAGAATTGTTTTGTTGACAATCTCGCTACAGGTCAGGAGATGATTAAACAGATCCTTCTATTTCTTGATGTCTCAGCTGATATGTTCAAGATCAATCCTCAATCCAATGAGCTGCAAGAGTCTTATGATTATATCTTAAATCGAGGTGAACTAGAAGAGAAGTCTGGATACTCTCTGAGTTGAATTAGGGTTTTAGATGGGGAACTGAATATGGAGATAATGGCCATGAAGCCACCTCTAGATCAAGCGACCTCAGCCTGGTCCCCAATGATCTCACTATCGCGGCTCTGATCATCGCCAGCGTTAAACCACTCACCCGATTCAACCTGCACCATAGATCTCATGCACCAATAGCAGCAATTAGAACAATGGACACAATGATTTCCTCTAAAAACATCTAGGGGAGAAGTCTACAATAGCCACCTGAACTTCAGGTCTCTCTAAAGGTGAAACAATATTCCCCACCGAATCATTTGTGATGGAGTGAGAGCTTTCTCGTCTCAGATCACGAGAGATCTACACTTGGCGGTCCACTAGATTAAGAATCCAGTATTCAGAGATCCCTGCCTTAGCATAGATCTTTCTTTTGATTTGACGATCATAGGCAAGAGTTGACTCGGCAATCTCGACATTCAAGACTGCATCAGAGGGATGTCGATCCAGGTAATCGCGGCGTGCCCTCCGAACCACTGCGATATCGGGTTCCAATTCGGTGTTCTCATTATGGTTGAGAGAGCAACTCAGAGCCGAAGGGGACTTGGTTGGGGAGTGTTGGATTGACGCTCATCCAACCAACCGTTGGTATGGTTGGAGATTCTTGACTCATCGA
>CAZONZ010000318.1:0-4953 GCA_964581005.1 uncultured bacterium | reverse complement strand
GTCGATGGGGATGGAGCTGCAGGCTGAGGGGTTGCTACTGCTGGTGTTGTCGTTGCAGCGGCGGGATCGGGTTCGGCGCGAGTGGGGCGAGAAGCAACGCCAGGATTGGGGTTGGATGATGCGGGAGAGGTAGAGGATCCGGATCCGGATTGAGTGGATGAGGGGGGATTGGAGGCTGATCGGGTTGAAGATTCAGGGGCGCGGGCGGGGGAGCCTGTTCCGGAATTCGAGGAGGGTGATGGCGGGTTGGCTGGGGCAGCAACGGGGGGAGTGACTCTAGGTTGAGGATCGGTTTCAGGATCGTTGGCGGTGGAGGTCGGTGAAGCCCTTTCTAAAGGAGGAAGCGGGATCAGCTCTGGGGGGATGGAGGCATCTTCGGGCTCGGTGGCTATTGGAGCAGGATCGGCGATCGGGATGGTGTCATAGCTGAGCCAGAGGGCGATGACGGCGATCAAGACAGCAGCGGTAGCCCCCGCCAAAAGCCAACCCCCTGCTTGGGATCCGCGTTGGCGCAAGGGGGGACGAGGATTGGGGAAAAAATAGTCCCCAAAGGCGTCTGGAGGTGGCTCGTTCAAGGCAGCCTCCAGATCCTCAAACACACTATCCAGCATCTGATCGGCTAGATCAGCACTATCGGGTACCGATCGGTGGTGGATCCGAGTAGGAGAATCTCCATCGGGTGGGGAGAGAGGTTCAGAAACATGATCCGGGTACTGATCCGGGGACTGATCCGGGTGCTGATTGGGCATATGGCCTTCCTCAAAGCAGATCCTGCTGAATGGGGTGGGCTCCAAGCCTCTCGATGTCAACCACTGAGAGTCGAGTCATGAGCCTGACTGGGTAAGGGGGTTGCTCAAGGCAGCACTCAAGTCAGCGATTGATCTGAACCTTCACTCCGTCATGCCGCGCTTACAGACGCTGGAGCTGAGGATACTCCGTCAAGAGAGCTTCAGCGCTGAGCACATCTCCCTCGACTTGAGGAGTCCAGAGCACTTCAACGGCCACAAGCTGATCGGAGGCAATCGATCCAAGTTGCATCAATGAACGCCGTAAGGTTGCTGCTGAGTCAACATCAGGTAGTGTACCCGAAGGAGCATAAGACGCCACTAGTAGCGTCACCGCGATATATTCGCCAACTCCGTCCATTGAGTTAGATGAGGACGTTGCACTGGATTGCTGACCCTCAACATTGCTCAAGGTTTCACGGCTAAACTTGCTGCGCTCTGCCAGAGATTGCTGATTAAAATGTTGCTCTGCTTCAGCTAAACGGGTTTGCCAGCGATTGGCTTGACCATATACCCAGTACTCATCATTGCGAACTAGGGTCAGGGTCACATTTTGCAGCAGTTGCCGCAACCCTTCAGCCGTTTCGGTATCAGCTTCCAAGGCCAGCCCATTGATCTCTTTTTGGAGATTGCGAGCACTAGCCAGCAACCCGATCTTGATCTCCTGTAACTGCACGTTGGGATTGGCGGCAGCGGCTTCGGAGGCTTCAGCGGTTGCCGATCGGATGGCGCGGAAGACGAAACTACCAACGCCCAAGAGCAAAAACAACGTGATCACACCACCGCCGCCACCCCAGAAGAAGGGGAAGAATAACGGAAAGCCAAACCCTCCGCCAGGGAAGATCGTGGGCTGTCCGCCTCGACCCCGACTCAAGCTGCGAGGAGCGGAAGTTGTAGGACGGCGAAACGATCCACCCCCAACTCGACCGCCACTGCGAGCCCAGGCATCGCTAACAGGGATCAGACAGAGACTCAGAACCAAAATCAGGGTGATGATAGGTCTAAACCAGCGAGATTTCCAAAACGGTTTCACAACTCTATACCTCGTCGCTCGATCGAATGTTGAACATGTAGGTCAATACAGTTGATCTTAGCGTTCTCGATCCTCGACTTCCAAACCTTGGTTTCTCCCACCCTTGATCCATGTACAGATGTTCACACCGATCGGGTCATTGAGGATTTGCAGGAGTGTGAGCGGATTCTGAAGACTGCGGCAGAGCAAGGTGTGGGGTGGTATTTTCAAATGGATCCTTAACTCTAACGATAAGCTTTCACACATGATGACTGGATCGGTAGGCCGAGCGGCTACGTCTGCATGTAGACCCTTAAGATCAACCTGTGAGTGGTTCCGTCATCAGCGCAAGAATCGATCGCTCCGGATCCTGACCCATCAACGAAATTCAGGATCCGATAGGGATCAAAAAACTTTACGATAAAGAGGATCCGCCGCTAGTCCGTGAGACTGATTCCATGTCAAAGCCTATTGTGATTGCCCCTTCTATTTTGTCGGCTGACTTTAGCCGCTTAGGTGACGAAGTTCGTGCTGTTGATCAAGCTGGAGCCGATTGGATCCATGTGGATGTTATGGATGGCCGCTTTGTCCCCAATATCACCATTGGTCCGCTGGTGGTTGAAGCGATCCGTCCCGTGACAGCTAAGCCTCTGGATGTGCATTTGATGATCGTTGAGCCCGAAAAATATGTGGCTGATTTTGCCAAAGCTGGGGCTGATCATATCTATGTTCACGCTGAAGCCACCGCTACCACCCACTTGCACCGGACCCTAGGCCAGATCCGGGATCTGGGCAAAAAAGCAGGGGTGGTTCTCAATCCGGGTAGTCCCCTAGAGCTGATCGACTATGTTCTAGAACTGTGCGATCTGGTTTTGATCATGAGTGTCAACCCAGGTTTCGGGGGCCAAAGCTTTATCACTCAGGTGGTGCCCAAGATTCAGAAATTGCGCCAAATGTGCGATCAGCGAGGACTCGATCCATGGATCGAAGTAGACGGGGGATTGAAAGTGAACAATACCTGGCAAGTTTTGGAAGTTGGAGCGAATGCCATTGTGGCAGGATCAGCAGTCTTCAAAGCTCCGGATTATGCTGAAGCCATTCGCGGCATCCGTAATAGCAAGCGACCCGAATTGGTCACGGCTTGATCAGCAGCGAGCAACTCCGATCGTTAGAAGACAGCAGGATCCATCTCCCGTCAAACTCCCGTCAAGCAGCGTTGGAACGGTGGATGGATCTCTAGATCCCTGCAGGGATCGCTCGTCTCCCTTCAAGACCCTCGATTGAGCTGAACCAGTTGATCGATCAAGTCCTTCAGGGAAGGAGATCCGCCTTCAGCGGCATGGCGTTGGCGAACATTGACCGTTCCTGCATTCTGCTCCTCTTCTCCCACGACCAGCATGTAGGGGATCTTGGCTTTCTCCGCATTTCGGATCTTTTTCGGCAAGCGCTCATTCGCCGCATCGACTGTTACCCTGATGTCTTGGGCCAACAACTGATCCCGGACACTGGTGGCATAGCCCAAAAACAGCTCAGACACGGGTAGGATCCGCACTTGCTCCGGAGCTAGCCAGAAGGGGAAGTCACCTGCATATTCTTCAATCAAGATCCCAATCAGACGCTCCAGGGATCCAAAGGGAGCTCGATGGATCATGATCGGACGCTGTCGGCTACCATCTTCCGCCACATACTCCAGATCAAATCGCTGCGGTAACTGGTAATCCACCTGCACCGTGCCCAGCTGCCATTCTCGATCCAGCACATCCCGGAAAATGAAATCCAGCTTTGGTCCGTAGAACGCAGCTTCACCGATCCCTTCAAAGTGAGGCATTTCTAACTGTTGCACGGCTCGTCGGATCGCATTCTCAGCTTTTTCCCACGCTTCATCCGATCCCAGATACTTGTCAGAGGTTGGATCCCGGAAACTGAGGCGGGCTGTAAAATCTTTCAACTCCAAGCGAGCAAACACGGAGAGGATCAGATCTACGACTTTCAAAAACTCAGCATCCAACTGATCGGGGGTGACAAAGAGGTGAGCATCATCAACCGTAAAGCCTCGCACCCGCGTCAATCCACCTAATTCACCGGATTGTTCAAAGCGATAGACAGTCCCAAATTCGGCATACCGCAACGGCAATTCCCGATACGATCGCAGCTCACTCTTATAGATCTGAATGTGAAAAGGGCAGTTCATCGGCTTCATGACAAAGCCCAGTTCCTGAGCACGGGATTCCTCATCCTCACTCATCATCGGGAACATGTCTTCTTTATACTTTTGCCAATGCCCTGAAGTCTTGAAGAGATCAACGCGAGCAATGTGAGGAGTTGTGACAGGTAAATAGCCCCGCTTCACCTGCTCTTGCTTCAAAAAGGTTTCCAAGGTGTTGCGCAGCAGTGTTCCCTTAGGCGTCCAGAGCGGTAATCCCGGTCCCACATCATCTGCAAACAGAAATAGACCCAGTTCTTTGCCAACCTTGCGATGATCCCGAAGTTTGGCCTCTTCCAGACGACGCTTGTATTCTTTGAGCTGCTCAGGTGTTTCCCAAGCTGTGCCATAGATCCGCTGCAGCTGAGCTTTGGTCTCATCACCGCGCCAATAGGCCCCAGCCACACTCAACAGATCAAATGCCTTGGGATTGATATCCTTGGTGCTCTCCACATGCGGACCTGCACACAGATCCCACCATTCCTCCCCCAGATGGTAGATCGAGATCGCTTCTCCAACTGGAATATCGGCCAGGATCTCTAGTTTGTAGGGTTCTCTCAGCGTTTCAATCCGCTGTTGCGCGTCCTCCCGTGGAACTTCCTCCCGGATCACAGGCAGCCCCTTCTTGATGATCGTGGTCATCTCCTTCTTGATGGCCTTGAGATCATCGGTGGTAAAGGGTTGGGGGCTATCGAAGTCGTAGTAGAAGCCATAGTCAGTTGTCGGGCCGATCGTGACCTGAGTGTTCGGAAAGAGGCGCTGCACCGCCATGGCCATCACGTGGGAGCAAGTGTGCCGGATCCGCTCCAGAGTAGGGGATTCGTGGGTCCGAAGCAGGCGGATCTTCTCAGACTGAGGGGCGTTCGCTTGAGGATCAACTTCCGCAGGATGAGACATAACATTCTCGATCGACTCTACCCTATGATACAGAACTTATGAAACCAGGGTTTGAC
>CAZONZ010000317.1:0-4997 GCA_964581005.1 uncultured bacterium | reverse complement strand
TTAAGAAGGCGATCGTGAACGTGATAGAGTCAGCAGGAACAGAGAAGAAGAAGTCTTTAGTAAGTCTCTTGACCTGGAAGTTTCAGTCATTCAGAAAAATCCAGATCTTACCTGCGTAGAGTATAAGATGATCCCTATCGCAACTCAAGTTTTGTCAGGATCTTAATGCTCAGCACGCATGATCTCATGATCTAATGATCTAAAGTATTGATCTCAGGCTTGATCATGGATTGCTCTCTTACTTGAACGTTATGCCACTCTATTTCTATTGGGGCGAGGACTCCTATCAATTGCAGCAAGCCGTCAACCAGCTTCGGGATCGAGTGCTTGATCCGGACTGGATTGCCTTTAACTATGATCGCTTTCCTGCTGATGCCACGATCGCAGGCTTAAATCAGGCAATGACACCCCCGATGGGAGCTGGGGATCGCTTCGTTTGGCTTCAAGAAACAACCTTGGTTCAGCAATGTCCTGATCCAATCTGGCAGGAGCTGGAACGCACCTTGAAAGCTCTCCCCGAAACCACTCATTTGCTGCTGACTCTGACAGGTAAGCCAGACGGACGCTTGAAATCAACGAAACGGATCAAACAGACTGCTACCGTCAAAGAATTTAGCCTGCTGCCACCCTGGGATACGGATGGGATCTTAAAACAGGTCAAAGCTGCGGCGAGTGAGCAAAAACTGAACCTGAGTGATCAAGCTGCGGAATTGCTGGCCGAGGCTGTCGGGAATGACTCTCGCAAACTGAACATGGAGCTGGAAAAACTAGCCCTGTTACAGGGAGATCAATCTGGGGAAGCTATTACGCCGATCATGGTTCAACAGCTGGTTCCAGCCTCGGCTTATAACAGTTTTCAGCTGGCCGGATCGTTGCTGAAACGTGATCTCAATCGAGCTTTAGATATTCTCACCCATCTGCTGGATCAAAATGAACCTGCTCTTAAGATCGTGGCCGTGTTAGTGGGGCAATTCCGAACTTGGTTGTGGGTTAAACTGATGATCGAACAGGGAGAACGTAATCCCAAAATGATTGCTCAAATGGCCGAGATCGGTAACCCCAATCGCGTCTATTTTCTGCAGAAAGAGGTTCAATCGATCTCCAGTCATCGCTTGTATCAAAGCCTGAACGTTTTGCTAGATCTCGAACTTATGCTCAAGACAGGACGACCGGAACGAGAGTCTTTCCAGACGGCTTTGATCCAGATTAGTCAAACGGATTAAGGTAACGTGAGAGGGATTCTTAAGATCACATTCGAGATCAGACGACCAATCGATCCCAATTGAGATCCTCCACAACTTAAGCAAGACAATGGATCCCTACCACCGGGACACCGATCGATGATCCTTGAGGTACCAACGCCAAGGGATCTCCGTTCCTTGTTTGAGACCGATCCGTGTGGTTTGGACCGATTCCAACGAGTTAGGTTGCTGATGATCCGGAAACTCTACCCAGATTGATTCGTGAGCCTGTGGGATCAAGGGGATGCCATCGTGGGATCGATCAATACGCATGGCTTGGCAAAGTAATCCGGGGCCTGATGCGATCCGATGAGGCTGAGCTCGTTTCTTTGCTGGGATCCAATCAGGGATCTGATCAAGAGCAAGAGCTCGAATTAAAACGGCACTAGGAACATCAACGTGATCGGTCACAATATTCAAACAATAATACATGCCATAGATCAGATAAACATAGAGATGTCCTGCTGAGCCAAACATTGATGCATTTCGAGTTGTTTTCTTGCGATATCCATGACACGCGGGATCCCCTGCAGCGTAAGCTTCCGTTTCTACAATCAAGCCCCGGATCATCTGACCATCCTCAAAGTGTCGCACCAAGGTACAGCCCAATAATTCAGGCGCGATCTCTGCTGCCGGTCGGCTAAACCAGTGAGTGGGAATAATCAGATGACTCATACCTCTGACCAACGAGGATTTTAAGCAAGATCCTTATGGCTAAATTCAACCCGATACGGCTGGGTATCTAACGAAATCATGGGATCAGCCTCATGGGAATGGCTAATGGTAGATCGTCGATGGATCGGCTAGTTTGACGGTTGCTGGAGACATGATGGATCGAAGCCTGCATAGATTCAGCTGACCCGATTCAGGGAAGTGTTAGGGGGTTATCATACTTTCCTCAGGGGGAAGCTGGTACTCTGAGGGTGGTTCAAACAGATTAGCTGAGATTGTGATCGTTCTGCCAGGAGGATTGAAAATGGAGCAGTCTACAACGGGATCAGCACCTGCGACCAAGCAAAGCCGCAGTGTGATCAAACTTGTGATTGGGTTATTGGTTGCAGTGGGTCTATTTCTGATCGCTCGCCAATTCGGTTTTGTCTCAACCGTGCAAACCTTTTTTCAGAATACGCTGGAAGGCATTGAAGATTTAGGACCGTTGGGGCCGATCATTTTTATTGGTCTCTACATTGTCTCCACCGTTTTATTCTTACCTGGATCCATTTTGACGTTGGGTGCTGGTGCTGTGTTTGGGGTTGTGCTTGGGGCTCTCTGTGTTGTCGTTGGGGCAACCATTGGTGCTAACGTTGCCTTCTTGATCGGTCGCTATCTTGCACGAGAGCGAGTTGCGAAGATGATTGAGGGCAATGCTAAGTTTGCAGCTATTGATCGGGCTGTGGGTCGAGAGGGATGGAAAATTGTTGGGTTGATCCGGCTATCTCCAGCTTTTCCATTTAATGTCTTGAATTATGCGTTTGGACTGACTCAAGTATCGTTCATTGACAACTTGATCGGAACGCTGGGAATTGTGCCAGGTACGATCATGTATGTTTATATTGGCTCTTTGATCGGGAGTGTGGCTCAGATTGGAGCAGGGGAAGGAGCTGATGATCCTCAAGCTGCAACTGTACAATGGATCATTCGGATCGTTGGGTTGATTGCCACAGTGGCAGTAACTGTTTACGTGACTAAGATTGCCCGCAAAGCCTTGAAAGAGACAGGGTTAGAACAATCTGAAGAGCAGGCTGAACCCCAACTCGAAGCATGATCTTCGCTCCTCTTACTTCATAGAAACATGCCCCCCAGTTGGGGGGTGTCTTTTTTGGAAGTCATCTGCAGATCCTACTTGTTTAGCAGCACCTTAACGTTACTGATCTCACTGCTGATCTTCTGCAGGAGCTTCAGGAGGACCATCGATCGGTTTGACAAGGCGCTCGCCTCCTTCGGTAATGATCACCTGGCCATCGTTGACTGAGATTTGCTCAACTGTCGCGGTTTCGTAGGCTTCACCGGGTTGAACCACTGCTGGGATCGATCCCGAAGAGGAAACTAACGCAAAGTCGTCCTGGCCGATGCTGATCACCCCTGAAACCTGGACGGTCTTGGCAAAAGCTGCCGGATCGGGAGTTGGCGTTGGAGGAGGTGTTTCTTGCACCACAGGGGGTGGGGTCGGAGCCAGATCTAAGTCGGGCAGTGCCGGAAGTTCAGGAGCAGGAGGGGGCTCAGGCAGGGGAGGAGGAGGAGGAGGCTCAACCGCTACAGGGGCCGCATTCAGAGGTTGGAAGGGATTGTTACGCCCTGCGCCACTGAGGGCTCGCTGGGTTTCTTGCTCTGGATCGAGGGGTTCTAATAAGGTTGAGGCCGATTGGGTGCTTTCGAGCAGGGATTCTGGGGCAGCCTGTCCGAAGGCTGGGATCGAGAGTTGACCGGCTTGGGCCTCAGCCATAGCCTGCATCTCCGCTGCACCCCTGGACAAGGTTGCCTGCATATCTTGCTGCCACACACCCGCCGCAGATTGGCGCATCACAACAGTACTCACCTCACCGCGTGTCCGGATCAGCACTTCGGCAGTATTGGGATCGACGAAACGGGAACCAACGATCTCAGCGCCCGCTGGCAGTAGGCTAGAAATAGCAGTTTCCGCTGCAGGAACGGCATGAGGAATCGATTCAGCCAAGGAGAACCGAGGGGCCAACAGCAACGGGCCTCCCAGGATCAGCAGCCCCATCAGGCTCCACTTCAGGAGCTTTGGCGCGGCCATTGCAGAGGTTGACGCAGTCATGGGCTTTGGCATGGGTTGAAATCTGAGCGGTTTCGATCCTTACCATACCCAAAGAAATCGGGGTGTGCTAGTAAAGGTAGTCCGGGATTTGGCCCCCATCAAGCCCGTTTGGAAGGCTGTTGCTTGCCTCAATCGATCTGCCATAATCGAAATGTAAACATTTGTGACGAAGTGTAACATGACCTCAACTTCTTCTGGCTCCGTTGATCTAGGAACGTTGACAGCAGCCCTAGAGAGCCCCAAACCGGGTGATCGGATGTTAGCGCTGGTCCAATTGCGGCATGTGGCGGATGAGTTAGCGGTCCCGCTCATTTTGAAAGTGGTTCATGATGAACATATTCAGGTGCGATCGTTTGCCGTCTTTGCCTTGGGAGTCAAGCGTACCGAAGCCTCATTCCCCAAGTTGGTGGAGTTGATGACCTCCGATGATGATTACGGGATCCGGGCGGATGCAGCTGGGGCCTTAGGCTATTTGGGGGATCCGCGTGGGTTTGAGCCGTTGGTGCGAGCCTTTTATGAAGATGTCGAGTGGCTGGTGCGCTTTAGTGCCGCTGTGTCCCTGGGCAACTTAGGCGATCCCCGTGCCTATGATGTTTTGATCCGAGCATTAGATACATCAGAAAGCTTAATGCACCAAGCTGCGATCGCTGCTCTAGGAGAAATTGGGGAGTTGCGCTGTTTGGATCAGATCTTGGCGTTTGCGCAGTCGAATGATTGGTTAGTGCGGCAGCGTCTGGCCCAAGCCCTTGGCAATTTGCCCGCTCCCAAAAGTCGTTCAGCCCTGGAGTTTCTGGCCAAAGATCCGCATCCTAGTGTAGCGGCTGCAGCTCAGGCTTCGTTGGAGGGCTTGACTTCTCGCTTGGACTCAGCCACAGACCGTTAAGTCTTCATCCTGTCTAGATCCTTGCCACGGCATTCTGATGACACGAAAAGAGTTCAGGAGCTTGGTAGCCCCGTCTCTTTAGAGCGGGGCGGAA
>CAZONZ010000316.1:0-5006 GCA_964581005.1 uncultured bacterium | reverse complement strand
ACCCAGGGAATCTCCACCCATATCCCCTAGCGATTGGGTGGAGAGGATGTCAATGTGGCTCCCTGTCAAGGGATCGAGCAAGGGGTGCGCACCCGATGTATTTGTGGCATAACGAGAGGAGCGACTCCGCCAGAACTCATCCAGAACTCATCGATCTAGGTTTGGATCCGGATCAGCTCTAGTACCCTTGATCGAATTCCTACCATATCGAAACGCATTAACGCAAAAAGCCTAAACTGGTTCGATCATAGGCTTGATCAGGAGTCGAGCTGGCTGAAAACCCTTTAGATCCAAGTGCCACAGGATCTACTGTCGCTCCAGAGGATCCTAAGCCCATTTCAGGCTAGGGAACAAGCTTTGGGGCTGCAGCAAATGGATCCCGATACAGATTCAACTTCTGCTTCACGATCAACCCCAGGAAACTCGGATCTTCGATTAGATAGCGACGATATAACCGCTTGGGCTCAGACAGAAGCCGGAACAGCCACTCTAAACCCAGATCACTCATCCACTTGGGTGCCCGTTGCTTAATGCCAGCTTCAAAATCAATCGTTGCCCCGATCGCAAAAAACAGCTTGATCTGAGGTAAATAAGACCGATAGGTATAGATCCATTGCTCCTGTTTGGGTGCTCCTAACCCAACGGCAAGGACATTGGCCCCCGATTCATCGATCAAACTCAGGATCTGCTCACACTCCTCAGCTGATTTCTCAAAGCCATAGGAGGGAGAACATGAGCCGACGACGAGGTTGCGACCCGCTCTAGCATTAATTCGAGCTTGAGCTTGATCAGCTGCTCCATCCATCCCGCCTAACAGAAAGATTTTGATCGCGTCGTCATCTTTATACCGATCACAAAAGGCAGGAAACAGATCTGAGCCAGAGATGCGCTGCTGGATGGGTGTGCCTAGAAAGCGAGAGGCATAGACCATGATCTGACTATCACAAGGTCTATGGGTTGCAATCTCATAAATATGATAAAATAAGCTATTCTTCTGTAGCTTGATCAGGTGATCCACATTCGGGGTGAACACAATTCCACCACTGCGTAAATCTGTAAGCAATTCTGATATAGAACCATTGTCAATATCAAGATTGAGAATTCTGACTTTTTGCATCGTCGGCTCCATCGTTTTGAAACTACCGAGTCTTCCCTAGAAACTGATCCTATCTAAAGGGTAAAGCATCAACCAAAATCCAGAAACGGATTTATGTCGTAAGTCGTATAAGCTATTAGGCGGCTTCTGGGATCGGCCACTCAACGACTGTACAAGGAATGCGGAGTGATCGAAACCTCAAAAGCACGGATCTCAAATCCTGATTCAGCTGATTCTATCTCCGTGATCTCTCAACAAGATTAAAGGAATTGTAAAGCGAGTGAATCAATACAAAGCTGGGATTAAATGCCATCACTCTAGTTAACGCTTAGTGGTGGGGCTGCGGACGGGTAACGATCAAACGAATCAAGATCATGATCGTGAGCCAGCTGAACCAATCTCCAGCCCAGGTGTAGAACGTCATTCGATCCTGGAGCAGCATCGTGCCAACGATCACCCCAGGCTCAAACACTGCGCCCGCAACCTGGATCCGGCCACTGGGATCGATCACAAGATTGCCTCCGGTGTTGTTGACAAAGACAAAGCTGCGGCGGGTCTCGATTGCTCGAAAGATCGAAAGATTGGCATGGAGGATCGGCCAGTTGCTATTGCCAAACCAGCTGTCATCCGAGATCACCAGTAACGATTGAGCCCCATGTTGGACTAAAGCACGACTGGGTCCCGGCAAGACGCTTTCTAGACAGATCATCAGTCCCAGTAGCCCCAGTGTGTCCCCTCCCTGGAGCGGTTGATAGCCTTCGGGTGACGGGATGTAGCGGGCTGACTCAAAGTAGAAAAAGATCCACTGCTTGCCATAGCGCTCCGTAACCTGGCCTGCAGCATTGTAGAGCAGAGCCGAGTTGATGAACTTCATCTGATCATCGGGCAGATCGAGTGTGCGTGGATCCGGTTCTGTGGCCCCAACGATCAGCTGTCGCCCTGGAGTGAGATGAGGAATGAGGGGATCAATGATGTAGGTTTCCAGAGGGGTATCTCGTAAGCGAGCTCGCACACCCCCTTCCGGCCAGAGGATCAGATCCGCCCCAGCCTGGATCCCCTCAACCGTAAGATCCTGCAAGGCTCGATAGCGCTGACTCCGATAGGCCCAACTGCGATCCCCTTCTAACCAGGCCACAGGTTGAACAGCTGCCACCTGGTATGTTTGGATCCCTGGCTGTGAACACAAGTCATCATACGTCTGCAACTGGATTCTTCCATAACCCAGCACACTTGCCGTGATCGCTAAGGTTGAGATCGCAATGCCCCACCCTTGGGATCCTCGCAAACCCTGTTTCCACACGGCTGCTAGGCTGGCGTTGATCAAAATGGCAAAAAAGGTCACCCCCCAGATCCCTGTGATATCAGCAATCTGGATCCCTAGAGGCCAGTCAAACAACAGGGATCCCCAATGAAACGGGATCGGAAACTTGATCAAGCCTAAGCACCCATCCAAACTGGTCCAAACAGCAGCCATCGCCAAGGGACGGATCCAGGTCTGGCAGGATCGGGTCAACCGCAAGCTCAACACCGTGGCACTGATATAAAACAGCGGCAGCAGAGGTGCCACGACAACTCCCCCCACCACTTCCCACACCGTGACAACTTCCCGCACCGAGTAAACATCCAGGAAGAAGACAAATACACAAAACGGGAACCATATCCGAAAACTGATCCGAACTTGCTTCCAGAAGGGGCGATCCCAGATCAGATAGAACAGAGGGGCAATCCCGATCAGAGCGGCCAGATAGTGATGGAGTAAGCGATTCGGGGATCCGAGGCAAACGAGAACAAGACTGAGCAGTAGTAAGGGCGTCTGCCAGGGATTGAGATCCTCTGGAGGGGGCAACAGCAGGCGAGGATCGCTAGGTGAGATCGGTGCAAACTGGGAACGCAGGCGCGAAGCAAACAGGCACATCAGGAGTTAGATCCAGAGGGGGTCCGGCCACTTGTGATAACACATGCTTCCCCGTCTTCCCTATAGGCTTTCCCTCACGATCAGCTACCACAGATCTCCTGGACCCGATTTCGATCGATCAGGGGGAAGAGCTCGGTAAATTCTTCAGGTGTCCAGTGGCCGGGGCAAACGTTGTGACGGATGTGCCACTCGGCGATCATTTCGGCTGAGATCTCAATCGGTTCTTCGGGGGTCGCAGGTGATCGAGATCCAGAGGCTTGAGGGGGAGCGGCGGGTGCTGAGTTGGGTGTGGATCCGGTTCCCGTTGCAGGAGCTGTCTGATCTATAGCCCCGGATGACCCTTCTGAGCCTGAGGATCCAGTGCCTGAAGATTGTGTAGATCCGGTGCCTGAAGATTGTGAGGATCCCGTTCCCGATGATGGTGAGGATCCGGTGCCAGAGGTGGAGGATTCTGCTTCTGTAGCTGCTTCTTCGACTTCTGGTTCTCGATCTTCCCGCAAGACCTCTTCTTGTTCTGCTGCCTCTCGTGCCCGATTAATGGTGTCTACGGCTTCTCTAGCTCGCTCAATCGTCCGGGTTTGGCCCCAACTAGCTTCAACCAGTCCTGTGAAGACTAAACAAGGGATCCCGATCACCATTACCCCGAAATGGATCCAAGCAACTCTGGATCGGGGGGGTCGCAAAGGAGCGTGAGTGATCGATAAAGGAGCGTGCGTTACCGATCGCGGTCGATCAGTTTGGTGTGGTTGGATCGATCCAAGGAGAGAAAGGATGGTCTGGAGTTTCATGATGCTGGAGTTCCGTGATGCCTGATCGGTTTCTATTTTTCCCGATCCTGTGGGTTCAAGCATCCTCATTTCGATCGAGGTTTGTCCACGATCCCCAGCGTCTTACATCATGATCAAAAATGGGAGTGGATCGGATTCCCCTTCGGCATAAAGCAAGACGATCCGTTTCTCGCCGGGGTAGGTTTTGACGTCGATCTCGAAGGTAATCGTGAGGGCCGTTGCGGTTTGCTGGGGAGGTTCACTCAGGCGACCTAGCGGATCTCCGATCGTGGCCACAACGCCTTTAGCTGCCGGTGCCACTTTGATGCCAGTGACCTGATCGAGATGTTCCCCTTCCAAGGTGCAGACGATCACGTCTCCGATAAAGGCTTCCAGGGGCCAGCCACGATAAACGATCGGTTTGGACATGAGTCAGCCCCCTTACTTGCTGGATCTGAGTTAGTTTTTATCCTAAAGCTTTTGGGGAGAGCCTGACTGAGTTGGATCGGGTTCGGACAGAAGGCTTTCCATTTGGGCGGGGTTCTGGATCGGTTGCCTGTCTGGATTTAGGGTCAAATTAGGATTGAAAAACTGCGGCGAGGGAGAGGCAAAGGCTTCTGGAGTTGTGATCTGGCTCAAGAGAATCAACAGATCACGGGTTTGATCGTCGCCCCGTGGTGTCCCGATCTGGATGACCAATTGATTCAGCTGAGAGGTTGGGTTGCGATCAGGACTGTTGCCTTGACTGTAGGTGGTTGTGATCACGCCTTCATCTTCAAATTCTGAGAGTAGATTCCAGTTCCGATACCATAGCTTTTCCTGATAGTAGGTCTGGATCGTGGCCGGATCATCCTGAGTTTGCAGCAAGATCGAGGCGACTCCTCCCGCTTGATCATAAATTTGCCCGGAGGAGACTAGGGACGATTCTGGATAGATCAAGACCGTTGGGAAATCAGCTGGAAGCGCGGCAGCGGATCCGACTGCGGTTTGAAAGGTGGTTCCATCCGCTTCGACATGGGTCTCAACACCGTTGTTCTGGACTCGATCGAGATCGGAAGATTCGGATTGGCACCCCCCTAGGCTGATCCACGCAGCTGTACTCAGGGCTATTCCCCCACTGAGGAGACGAAGGTAAGAACGGGCTTGATGATGCAGCATGAGATCCTCTGGCAACGTTAGCCACCCCTGCCTCTTGAGCGTAGCCCAGAAAGTCGCTTGCTTCTCGCCT
>CAZONZ010000315.1:0-5037 GCA_964581005.1 uncultured bacterium | reverse complement strand
GTTGCTGTCGAGTTGATGTTGCCATCGTCATTGCCGAGCAAGCTGAGCGGGATCGACAGTTCAAAACTGGTGTCCGTGTAAACAATAGAAGCCAGTCCGATCACAATAAAGTTACTGGGATCCACCACCGAAACCTGTCCCTCACCCACATTGGCAAACAAGTTCACAAACACATCAACCCCGATCGTCGGATCATCAAAGATCTCACCCGTCTCCACATTTTGATCCAGATCCAGATCCCAGAAGCCGACCACAGCATCCACCGATCCACTTGCAGGCGGCAAGATCTCTGTATCAAACACCATCTCCAGGATCACATTCTCTGCATCCACCGTTCCACTCACCTCGATCACATCCGGAGCAGGCAGGGGCGGGGGGGCTACTTCCGTTGTCAAGGTGTAGGATCCTACCTCACCAATCGCAAAACTCGAAACCCCAATCTGATACGGGATCCCTTCCTCCACCGTGAAGCGTAAACGTGAGTCCGTCTCCAGTCCTGAGTCATCGTTGAACGCCAGGATCTCGCTCGTTTCGCCATCCACCAGATAAAGGAAGGTGTCAAACTCAGGGCTGGTTAGCTCGATCAACACCAGATCCCCAGGCTCCACATCCGTCAGCGTGTACACATCGAGGAAGGCGTTAAACTCATCCACTGGATCACTCACCTCTAGGGATCCATTCAGAGTATCCGGGAACCCAATGCTGCCCACGGGTGCCGGGAATTGGAAGGGTGGGGGAGGCACAAATACTTTCGCGTCCTGACTGCCAAAGTTCACCTCTGTTACCGTCTGGCCTGGATCCACCTTGACCTCATAGGATCCACTCCCTATCTGACTGGTCACCCAAGCGGTAAATAAAGACACGCGAGTATACACCCCTGGCCGCTCTGGGCGAGCACAACCCAACCCAAAGCTCGTGATCCCGACCGTTTGCACTCCACCCTGATCAGCAGCCACCACCAACGGTCCACCACTATCGCCCTGACAGGTATCCCTGCCTCCTTCGGGAAACCCAGCACAGATCATCACATCCAAAATCGTGAAGATCCCCTGCAAATCACTGCTGCACTGGGTGTTACTAATAATTGGCAGATCAACCTGATACAACTCATCCGGGAACCCTCCCGCTTCGGCTAACCTTCCCCAACCGATCGCAGTCGCCGTTTCTCCCTCAAAATCCCCACTATTTGCAGGGGCTAAGGGCAAAATGGGCAGATCGGACGGCTCAGGCAACCGCACCAGAGCGACATCCTGAGTCAAGGATCCATCTCCAAAAACCTCATAACTGGGGAAGACGAGCACCTCAGCCACATCCACTCGATCGCCGCCAGTACTAAGGATGTTCGTTCCCAACAACAGATCGAAATCATCGGGTCCAGCAACTCCTGAGACTAAGCTATCTACTAAACAATGGGCAGCGGTCATCACCCACTCTGGATGGATCAAGGTGCCAGCGCAAAATTGACCCAAAAATGGATCCGGCTCAGACGCTCGGAGGAGAGCCACCATCCAGGGCCAGCTATCGGGATCCGCAGGCTCACCCCCAACAATGCTTGGAGGACCGCCGATCGGCACTTGACTTGCTAGGGGAGCGGTTTGTTCAAAGCCTGAAACGTACTGATCGGCTACCACGTAAGTCCCCGGAGTGAGATCCCCAAAGCGATAGGTTCCATCCGCTGTTGTGGTAGTAAACCTCTCCTCGGGATCCAGCACATCATCTTCATCAGCATCCAGGAAAATGACTCGATCGGGGATCCCTGGTTCAGCTTCGGTGCGAATCCCATCTTCATTCAGATCGTCCCACACCACCCCCTCGATCGCTGCGGTTACCTCCGGCTCTGGGATCATGGCTTGATTGAGTTCACCAATGGGCAACGCAAGATCCGTTCGAATATAGTCTTCTAACGCATCTGGATCATTGGTTAATCCTGTGGGCACCGCAAATAACACAGCTGCATCAAATACTGTTCCTGGGATACCGTCTTCATCAAACTCAGAGATCAAGGTTGGATTCGGATCTCTGGCTAAATCAGTCAGGTCGATCGAGATCCCTGCTACAGGCTGAATAACCGTATTCACAAACTCAACAATTTGCTCAGGATTACTCACACCTTGGGAGATCGCAAACGCAATCGCGGCATCCTGAAAATTAGCTGAAGTACTGGTTTCGGAATCGTAGAATAACTCAGTGGCCGATTGATCAATTTGCTCTAGATCGGCAGGAGTCAAAGTACCGTTGAAAGTTGCCGCTGGATTAGCTTGGATCAGAGCTGATGTGGGAGGAGAGTCGGATCCACAGCCTAGCAGAGAGATCAAGGTAAACCCTGTCAAAAACGGGATCGTGAAACGATTGGGGAGAGAGAGGATCATGACCAGAACCCAGCAGTATTGACGCAGATCCTACCACTAAGATCAACAGGTTTTATCAAGGATCATCTGTAATTTTCATGAGTTTGTACAAGTCTTGATTGAGGGGCTGATCATCATGTTTTTGGGCATAGGAAATACCCCAACCCGGATCGAGTTTCCAGATCCTGATCGGGGATAGATCATCATTTGGGTGGGATCCTCAGCATCTTGAGGAGACGTTGGATCCTAGAGAGGCTTTTGGACTTTGGGGAGCCAGAAAGCTTTGGGATCCTGATACTCTGGATTGTCCTTGAGAGCTTCAGGATCCTTGGATTGTTGAGGAATTACTGAGCGGTGAGGGTGTAGCTCCCTGTGGCATCCGCGAAATAACTCGTCACCCGCACAATATAGGTAACCCCAGATGAGACGGTGAACGAGAGCCGAGAATCCGTGCTGAAGAACCGATCATCATTGAAGGCAATCACCGATCCAGTTGACGCATTGATCAGTTGCAGATAGGTATCAAACTGGCTGCTATTCAGATCAAGCCGCACCGATTGGCCTGCACTCACCCCGATCAGCTGATAATCATCCCGATAGGCTCCAGTCCGCGTAGGATTATCAGAATCGGATGAACTCAAGCTGCCACTCCGAGTTTGAGGCACACTCAGCGTATCCCCCGTAGGAGCAGGTGTAGGAGTTGGCTGCGAAAGGTTCTGAGTGGACAAGGTATAGGATCCGGTTTCCCTCAGGGCATAACTGGTCACCCGGATCAGGTAAGTACGTCCAGAGGCAATGGAGAGGAGTACCCGTGAGTTGGTCCCGCTAAAATCATCGTTGGCTGCCACCACGGATCCAGTTGCGGCATCAATAATTTGCAGGTAAGTATCAACCTGACTGCTGCTCAGATCAATTTGGATCGTTTGACCTGCAGATACTCCCGTTAACTGATAGTCATCTTTGTAACGGCCACTGCGGGTGGGGTTATTGGGATCCGAGGAGGTGAGACTGCCGTTGATCGTTTGAGGGACACTGATCGAGGAGCTGCCTGTAGGAGCCGGAGTCGGAGTTGGAGTGGGTGTGCTACTTCCTACCTGGCTATTGATCCAATTCACATAAGTCGAAACACGAGTATAAACCCCATATTTATTGGGTGCCGCACAGCCATCGCCCCAGCTGACGATCCCCACCGAGTACCAGGTGGATCCACTTTGAGCCATCAACGGCCCCCCGCTATCACCCTGACAAGCATCTCTGCCACCCGAAGCAAAGCCTGCGCAGACCATATCTGACTTGATGGCACCGTTGTAGGAGTCCCGCTGATTACAGGTTGTGTTGGACACGATCGGGACTTCAACTTCCAGCAATACATTCGAGTCCGATCCACCAAAGGAAGTGGTTCCCCAGCCAACTGTTGTACTCAAAACTCCAGCTTGATCTAAGCCTGATCCAACAGGGATCAACGGTAAGGTCGGCTGGCTGGAACTAGTAGCCAACTCCAACAAAGCTACATCAAATCCGGCAGGTGGACCAAAACGGGGATTATAGGAAGGATGAACCACAATCTGACGGACATCGATCCGTTCAATACGCGAGTCTCTCAGATCGGTGCGGCCCAGAACCACATCCAAATAGCTGGGTGGACGCACACGACCTCGACCATCAAATAAACAGTGTGCGGCTGTCAGCACCCAATCCGGTCGGATCAGCACTCCACCGCAAAAATTGCCACTGGCAGGATTGGAGGAACTAGCCAGGATCAAGGCTGCCGTTGAAGGCCATTCACCCTCTGAGGCAGGTGTTCCACCCACAATCCGTTGGATCGGGGACTCCAAAGACGTTGATCCTTCCGTAGAAAGTGCCACCTCACCATCATCAAGATCAGGAGCTTTGGTTTCGAGAGCGCTTGGAATATCAGTAGAAACAGGAGTCAGATCACTGCTGATCGTGGGAGAAGAAGAGCCACATCCTACAACACCAGCCAAGATCAAGGCTGGAGCCATGGCAGCTAACAGGGAGGAGCGAGGACGAATGCGCATAGGAGATGAGAAGTAGGTTGGAGTCAAACAGCATCTGATCTTACCACTACCCTCATCATTTTTGACTAGAGATCGCAGCGTCTTAGACTTAAGAGATCCCGAAACTTTGGACTCAATAATGGGTATTCTACTAGGCCACCATTCTTTGCAATAAAACCCTCAACGATTGTGTTAGAGAACACCTTAAACGAAGCTGATCCATTTCTCAAGATCGTCCGGTCTGCAGGAATAGACCAACCCCAAGTCGAGCACATCTCAAAGCAGTGATCCTCATATTCAGATGGTCGGGAATACTCATCCAGACTGAAGGATCTGAAGGGTCTATCTAACAGGAGAATCTCTCTCCAGTGCTTGGCTGCATTGCGACAGTTGATCCACAGTTGATCCACAGTTGATCCACAGTTGATCCACAGTGCGGCATAATATCGAGGATAAGCTATTCTGATCAGGACTCAATCCACTTCACTGCAAGGGGCTACGGAGATCTTTGTTTAACTTATATCTTGCAAGTTAGCTCTTGATCGCCATCTTTTGCTGCCTCACTTCCCCTTCTGGGTTTCCCCTTTGATGTGATTAGAACGATGGTTTGATCGTGTTGATTAGGCTTTCTGTTGCTTCTTCGTCTCGGAGCGCCATCTCATGACTTCTAC
>CAZONZ010000314.1:0-5049 GCA_964581005.1 uncultured bacterium | reverse complement strand
TCCATAATTTGGGTCTACCGATCGATCAAATTGCTCAAGGACTTGAACTCGATCCGGAAACCGTCAAGCAGATTCTGACTGCGGATCCCAGAGAGGACTCAAAGAGCTGATCGAGATCCTTCACTAGCAAAACAGATCGAGATCGGGGAACAACGAGGGGTTGAACAAGTGGCCTGCACCCTGCTATCGAGTAGGATCAGTTGTCTGGAAGCCTCAAGGATCGTTTCATGGTCGAATCTGCTCACTATGATGAAGCGTGGAAGGAAGCGCTAGACACCTATTTTGAACCTCTCCTCGCCTTCTTCTTTCCCTCTGCTCATGCCCTCATTGACTGGAGCCAACCGATCGAATTTTTAGACAAAGAACTACAGCAACTGCTGCCTGCATCAGAAGTGGGCAAACGGATCGCTGATAAACTGGTCAAGGTTTGGAGTCGATCGGGTCAACCCTTATATATCTACATCCATATCGAAATTCAAAGTCAAGAGGATGAAGAGTTTGCGGAGCGGATGTTCATTTACCATTACCGGATCTTTGATTTTTACCGTAGTCCGATCATGAGTTTGGCGATCTTAGGAGATGAGAACCCAACCTGGCGACCGCAAAGTTATAGTCATTCGCTGGGAGGATCTCAGATTCATTTGGAGTTCCCGATCGTCAAGCTCCTAGATTACGAATCATGCTGGTTGGAATTGGAGCAAAGTGATCACCCCATAGCGATCTTGGTCATGGCTCATCTCCGCACGAAGTCTACCACAGGAGATCCGATCGGTCGTAAACGCTGGAAATGGATCTTGACGCGACGGCTCTATGAGAGGGGTTACGAGCGCCAGGAGATCGTGAAATTGTTCCGAATGATAGAATGGATGATGACTTTACCTCCTGATCTGAGTCAGGAATTTCGGCAAGAACTCGATGAACTTGAGGAGAGCCAAAACATGCCTTTACTCAGTAGTTATGAACGGATAGCCCGTGAGAAAGGGATCGAGATCGGCGAACAACGTGGGATCGAGACCACTAAGCAACAGGCCGTGCTCAACTTCCATAATTTGGGTCTACCGATCGATCAAATTGCTCAAGGACTTGAACTCGATCCAGAAACCGTCAAGCAGATTCTATCTTCGGATCCCAGAGAGGACTCAAAGAGCTGATCGAGATCCTTCATTAGCAAAACGGATCGAGATCGGAGAACAACGAGGGATTGAACAAGTGGCCCACACCCTGCTAGCGGGATGACTTGGTTCCTGATATGAGTCAGGAACTTCGGCCCATGGGACTAAGTTGATTCACTTAAGGATGATATATTCACTCCCGTGCTAGTCACAGGTTCAGCCTGATTATTGTCTCAATCTTAAATCAATCGACTATATCTCTCGAACGGATCCAACAATTCCAGTTTGCGCAAGCTTAAACCAGGAAGGCAATCCCGATCCGCGCTGGTGCCACTGAGATAGCTACTAAGCAAGCTCATAGTACCACTCAAAATCTTTGTTTGTGTCAACGATTCTTGTGTATTATCTAGTAATAGTCGATTTGTCCCTCCTATATGTATAAGCAGGAGATTGACTCCAAGAGCAATCGAGATTGTACTGACAAACTCAAAGGCGATCGATTCCCTCGTTCCCAATGGGCCACTCCTGCCGCCGCGATCATGGCAGCATTATCCGTACACAAATTGAACGGTGGAACAATCACTCGGATCCCCTTGGTCTCTCCCTCCTCTTGCAATCGTTTCCGTAACTCTCGGTTTGCCGCAACCCCACCCGCTAGCACGATCCGGTTCACCTGCACCGCTTCAGCACAGGCGATCGTTTTGCGAGTCAGGACCCGTGCCACTGTTGATTGAAAACTGGCGGCTAGATCCGCTACAGGTAGCTCCTGATTGGACTGGCGCAACTTCTCGATCAGTCGCATCATTGCCGTCTTCAGCCCGCTAAAACTGGTGTCGAACGGTGTAGCCACTTGACCTTCGGGTAACGCAAATCGATCCGGATCGCCAGAGTCCGCCAGCCGATCAATCGCAGGTCCACCGGGATAACCCAGATCGAGTAATCGGGCCACCTTATCAAACGCCTCACCTGCAGCATCATCCAACGTTTGCCCCATCGTCTGATAAACACCAGGTGCGGAGACATAAACCAGGCTCGTATGCCCCCCAGACACCAGTAAACAGAGACAGGGAGGTTCTAAACCAGGATCCGCCAAAAAACCACTAAAAATATGTCCTTCCAGGTGATGGATCCCGATCAACGGCTTCTGATGCACTAAGGCTAGAGTTTTGGCTGCCATTAGTCCCACTAGCAACGATCCCACCAACCCCGGCGCACAGGTCACCGCAATCCCATCGATCTCAGCCCAGCCCACCCCCGCTTGCTGGAGGGTCTGATGAATGACAGGCTGGATCGTTTCGACATGGTGCCGCGACGCTACCTCTGGCACCACTCCCCCAAAGGGTCGATGGATCTCGATCTGGGAAGACACCACTGAACTGAGAATATGTCGATTTATTACGATTGCTGCAGCCGTCTCATCACAACTGGTTTCTATAGCGAAAATTAAGGACATAATTCATGAGCTCAGGTTGGTTTTTGTTTAAGATTTGTATCGCTTCGCTAACATGGCTAGCCGCGAATATGATACAAACCTTTCCTAGCTTGGGCTGCATATGCACTATTGACTTTATTGATCCCAGCAACAGATTCGGTGATCAATATCTCTTGGGTTCATTTTGGCTCATTTTGGTTCATTTCATAGGACGTCAAGGATCTCTCCCATGCGTAAACTACTGAGTCTGATCTTGGCATGTTTGATCGTGTTTGGCTGTGCGACTGCAGTTCAGGCTGAGCCCTTGATTGGGTTACAGCCCTGCAGCGAAGTTCCTGCCTTCCAGGAGCGGATGGACGATCGCCTCAGCGAATTGGAAGCAAAAGTGCTAGCGGCTGAGCCCGGTAGCCAACAAGCTTCTATCTATGAGAGCAAGCTCAAAATCACCACCCAGCGCTTCGATCGCTATAGCAAACTGCTCTGTGGGGAAGAAGGACTGCCTCACCTGGTTACCGATGGTCGGTTGAACCATGCAGGTGAGTTCCTGATCCCCGGAGTACTCTTCCTCTATCTGGCCGGCTGGTTAGGGTGGGCAGGCCGCTCCTACCTGATCACTGTGCGGGAAGGGGGCAATCCTGAAGAGAAAGAAAGCTCCATTGATGTCGCTCTGGCTGTGAAGTGCTTCGTTCAGGCGCTGGCTTGGCCTGCAGCAGCCTTTAAAGAGATCGCTAGCGGCGAAATTCGGGTGCCTGATGCTGAGGTGCCTGTTTCCCCTCGTTAGAGTTTGACTGTGTTGCTCTCGTTGATCCAAAAAGGTTGTTAATCCCATGTCAGATTTTGTCAAGTTTCTCTCCACCGCTCCCGTGACCTTGATCGCGTTTTCCAGCCTGATTCTGACCGTTTTCATCCTGATCAACTACGTCCTGCCTGATGTTTTGGCGTTTTGATCCTGCGTTTGGGATGAAGCCTGAGCATTTGAGAATCTCGTTTGGAATACCTGTTCTTGTCCACCATCAATGGGTTAAAGGAAAACTGTCTTATGGTTCAAGCCACCTCACGTGAATACGTGTCTGCTCAAGAGGGAGATCCTCAAATCGGCGGGTTGTTTACCCCTGTGAACAATACCCCTGCTCTGCAACTGTTTATTGACTGGCTGCCGATCAACCGTCCCGGTGTGGCCTCGATCACCCGTGGTCTGGAAGTCGGGATGGCTCACGGCTACTGGTTGGTGGGACCCTTCACTCAACTGGGTCCGCTCCGCAACGAGCCAGTTGGCCTAGTAGTTGGGCTGCTGGGTGCCTCTGCCATTGTATTGTTGATGACGATGGCCCTCCAGATCTATGGCTACGTGACTCCGTCCACTGAAACCCCAGTGGGTGACTCCAAGGGTTGGAGCGAGTTTGCTGCTGGATTTTTGATCGGTGGCATTGGCGGCGCTGTGGTTGCTTACCTGCTGCTGGTCAACGTCGATCTCGTCACCAGTGGCTTCAACCTGGCCCTGATGGATCTGTAACCCCCGATGCTCTCTGGATCCAGATCCACTAACCCTAGGATCACTGGATCAGAGACTGCCTAGCAACAATAAGAAGGACAGGCCCTGTTGCCTGTCCTTTAAGTTTCTATAAAGTTGGCATCAAGTGAAGAGAGTCTGCTATAGTTTCAGTAAAGCAAAATCTGATCCGTTCAAGCGTGGTTAGATCACTGCAGCCACAACTGCCATCACCACAAAAGCCCAAAAGATCGGTTCCATTGGTTACCTCTCAGATTCAGATCAACGCCAATAGGTATAGCCTAAGGGGTTATAACTTGGAGTGCCTCAGCATAATTGAGGAACAATCGGAAGCAAGATTGCTGATGGACTTCCGCAAAATTGCTTAGCATTCTGGCATCCTTACAGTCCTTCCCCGCTCAGGGCCTCGATCAGGAGAGGCGCTACGTCTTTGAGCAGAGGGATCAAGACAGCAACGACAGCCGCTGTGGTCACTAAGGTGCGGGTGAAGCCTAGGGTATCGCGGGACAGCTGGAAAAACCGCTCATCCCAACGCTTAACCTCAGCATCCAGTCGATCTTCCAAGCGCTGAACGTCCAAACGAACTTCATCACGGATTCCTCTAACGTCCTGCCTAAGCTGCTGCACCTCGGTCAAAACCTCAGTCAGGACAGCCGTTAAGCTTGGATCCGGTTTGTTAAGAGGATTGGGTTCTGGCATGGTTGACCTCAGTAATCAATTAGAAACGACTGGAGAGCTGGGGTCTTCTGTTCTATGAAGCTCTTCATCTCATCAACTTGATGCCATTCAGAAAAAGAGAGACGTAGCTGGAGGAACCCGCTCAAGATCATCTCAAACAACTTCACCCAGCTTTGGATCTCTAGATCTGCTCTGGATCTTAACCCATTTGTTCTCTGAGGGGGCTCCAGAAAGCGTCTATCTTTAACTGATTCTCACATGGCTCTACCAGGATCCGTCGCAGTGCTCCGCCCATAGCCGAAGGCTTGGGGGGTGGT
>CAZONZ010000313.1:0-5071 GCA_964581005.1 uncultured bacterium | reverse complement strand
TCAAGTATGGGGAAACTCCTCTGACCAGGAAATCATTATGTTAATGTGCAACGCCAAAGAACCTGTTTCGCTGGCTAGCCACATGAAATAGTCAGCGATCTCGAAACAAGACAACATAGGCTGCCTCCTTTGGCGATATCGATCGACCCTACTATAGATATTCCCCAAGAAACACGATCCAGCAAAGGTGATCAACAGTATCAATAACACCCTCAATTGGAACTGGTAGGTTGAACAAACCGTTTCACCTCTCCGCAAGCAATGTAGGATTTGCCGTCTGGAACCACTTTGACCTCATCGACGACATAGAGCATTCCTTCCTCCCGCACCGATCGAGGAAAGCGCATATTCCAATCGGGCTCGTACCCATCTGAGACCACCCTGGCCCTGAGCTTACTGCCTTCTTTAACGCATTGCACCAAGATCCCATCCCTTACTGTATCTGTCGTGACCAGATCAGCAACACTCGCTGGACCCTTAGATGCCTTGCCTGAGCTTTTGGGTCCGGATCGAGACGGAGCTCTAAACCGATCGGGTTCGCCTGCTTTGGTTAGACGGGTGATCTGGCCTTTGACTCGGTAGAAACTGCCATTTTGAGAGGGTTCCAGCTCTTCAACAACGTAGCGAGCTCCCTCAGCCCGGATCGCTCTCGGAAATTGAACATTTTTACCACTATCGTAGCCATCCGAGATCACTTTGATCCGGAGCTTGCCCCCTTCCCGAATACACTGCAATTCAACCCCAGCCCCCACATCACTGACGGTCGGCATTGCATAGACCTGATCCCCAGCTTCAACCCCTCGGCCCGCCAAGTCACTGCGGTTGCGCGTCAAGCTTTGGTAGCTCTGATCCCGCAATTCCTTCCGACTGGCATTTCCTAAAGCTTTTTGAGCAATTCGAGTCGCAAAATACTCCAGTTGTTCGATCTCTTCCGCAATTTCAAAATTCTCGTTCAGCCCCTTGGATTGCAGATCTTGAATCAATGTCCGCAGTGTTTGCTCAGCTTCAGAGGTTTTACCCTGTTCAGCCAGATCAAGAGCTACTTCCTTGGCTTTAGCAATCATTAAACGGCTCAGTTCCACGGTGATTTCACTGGAGGCTGCCATCGCTGCTTCTTCAACCGTGCCAACCTTAGCGATCACTTCAGCCTTTCCAGTCACCTTTTGGATCACATGGTTCTGAATCACGTCAGCGCTGTAATGGACTTTCATCACAGGCTGATCCCCCAAAGGAGCTGATCCGATCGTTAAACTCAATCCCAGCAGTTTGTCTTCAGCTTCATACAGTTCTCCCAGCGTGATCTCAGGAGCTCCAGATGGATTCTGCCCAACCTTGGCTAAGCTTAAGGTATCGATCAAACTCACTCCATCGGCTAATTCCAGGGTGACAACCAGGTTTTGCCCCACAACAGCCCGTAACGTGTCGAGCTCGATCGTGAAAACTTCAGCAGCTTCATCAACACTTTGAATAAAATAGAAATTCCCGTTAGCGGCTCTAGCCATCCCGATCAGAAGATCTTCATTGAAGCCTTGGGCAAATCCTAAGGTGGTGGTCACTACTCCTTCTTCGGCTTTTTGAGCAGCGGTCGTGGCCAGAACTTGAGGATCTTTAATACCCATGTTGGCCCGACCATCAGTTAGCAGAAGCACACGGTTGATCTTTTGAGCATCCAAGCCGTTTTGGACATACTCACAACCCTTCAGCCACCCACCGGAAAGATTCGTAATACCTCCAGCTCGGACTTGCCGAATCGATTGTTTTAGGCCAGCTTTGTCCGTGACTGGGCTAGGAGGTACGGGTGTATCCACGTGATCGTCATAGGCCACGACGGAAAGAGTATCCGTAGATTCAAGCTGATCCACCACTGCCTCGGCAGCTTTAAGCGCATGGTGAAGCGGCTGACCGGCCATTGAAGCCGAGCGATCGATGACGAGGGAAAGATTCAAATCGCGGCGAGGAGACTCAGGAACATCGGCACGAAAACGGAGTAGAACATTGACCTTCAGATCGGCTCCAGTGGGCAGAATCGCTGGCTCAAAGTCGTAACTGGTGATCAGCATGAGCTTGGATCTCCTTGAGGTGAGGATGGGTAGATCGAGCTAAGTCAAGTGTGAACTACCCCGCCCACAAGGGGACGGGGCTTCCCAACTCAACAGCAACCGCCTCTACGGATGACTGACGCCCCCGCTTTGGTCCAGGGTAAACGCATCTAAAACGCTATTGACAAATCTCTCTATTTGTGAAACCCTTGCTCCGCAAGCTTTTCAGTAAATAGTAATTGCTCGGAAATGTGAAAATATCTTAATAATTAGTCTGCTTTCTCTTAACAATTCAAGGCATTTCGGCTCTACCTGTTTGCCTAAAAACCTTGCTGAACAAGCAACTCACAAAAAACCTCTTTTGTCAATGATTGTTAAGGTGCGTTTGCCCTGGCCTATTCACCCGATTTCAATTTAGCAGAATATGAAATTCATCTCCTGAGATTAGAGAAACTACATCATTTACCTTCAGATATAACCATTGCCGAGATTGAGGAAAAGTTAAAGGATGTCAAGATGTTGATGAACCCAGTGCAGATATCAAACACTTTGGAGCACATTTTCGCTTTGGCTCCTCTGTCTACTTCTTGAGTGGGAAGGGAGTATGACAAATCTCTGAGATTGACCCAAGAAAGCTACTTTGATGGATCTGGATCCTTGGAATCTGAGATTATTTACACCTACGATGCTGATGGCAAGCGCACAAGCAAGCAAACCGAGGGTGAAACCCTGACGTACAGATATGATCCTGGCTATCAGCTTGTCGAAGTGACTGGCGGATCCAATCGTGAGAGCTACAGCTTTGATGTAGATGGTCGGGTTGAGGCTATCGATCGAGATGGATCCAGTTTGACGTTAGAACACGACACCTATGACCGACTGATCCAAGCAGGAGAGGTCAGCTACACCTATGACGGCATGAACCGACGAGTTCAGTCCACCGGACCTGTGGAGCGTAATTTCCTGGTTGCTCCTGCTCTTGAAACGGAGTTAGAGTCGATCCACCAAGTCGTGGATGGATTTGGAGCTACTGTGGCAAAGTATGTTTATGCAGGGATGGATCCTTTGCTAAGAACAGATTCGATGGGGACCACGTACTATCTGACTGATGGAATAGGATCTGTGATTGGACTGGTGGATGAAGCGGGTCGAAAGGTTGCTGACTTCCAGTATGACGGTTTCGGGAATCTCCGTTCTGCAATGGGGTCAGAGGCAACAGTGCCCACTCAAACAGCAGGGGATTTCCGGTTCCAGGGGCAGTGGTTGGAAGGATCCACAGGTCTCTACCACTTCCGGGCCAGAGATTATGATCCGGTTGTTGGGAGGTTCTTAAGTCGGGATCCGGCGGAGCCTGTTCTTGAGGAGCCTGAGAGTTTGGATCCGTATCAGTATGCTTATGGCAACCCTAAGGTGTACGGGGATCCTGAAGGAACACTTACTTTATTATCTATCAATGCTAGTTTCACAATAAAAGATGCTCTTGAGAAGAGTCGTGCTGCATTGGTGAACCACATAAAAGATGAGTTTGTGGACCGCGCGAGGGGTATCCTTGGCAATATTATCATTGATTTTTTTGAGTCTGTACTTCCATTTCATTATCGTTTTATCCAAGCTGGGTTTGCAGTTGGTCGTTGGCTGCCTGGTATCCGTTTTGAGAGAATTATCCTAAATGGAATGTGTTTCTTTTTGAGTGAGGGTTACCCTTCAGCATCAGAATATTTATGGAGAGAGCCAGCAGTAGCACGGAATGGGAAACCACTAACGTCGGGGAAAAATTGCTTAGGGTACCGTGACCCAGCTTCATCCATAAGAGGTATTAAAAAAGGAGATTCTGCAAGGCCAGATTATATATTCAAGTCAGGATCTCCTTTGCAGCCGAGACCTAAAGGGCTATTGATTGGCGACATAAAGTACTCCTTAGGAGGTTTATATAAGGATTACTTTCATTCTCCTGCAAGAAAAAGAGCACAATGGGATGCAATTACTAACTATGCCAAATATCCTAATCGGCATGCATATGTTCCGTTAACTTTCTTTATTGCTTTCAAAGCAACGACAAGAGTTTATAAGTCTGGTAGTATTCCCTTCATAATACAAACTCTTAACAGGGAAGCTTTCCAAGCTAATGTCATTGTTTTTCTGGCAATTATGTTTGATTGAGGAGGTAATGTAATGGACAGATACGATGAGTTTGTGCAGTACCTCACAGTAGGAGATTTTGATCAAGCATCAAGGATGATTTCTTCAGGTCAAATAGATCCATTGACAGAGATTGGGCCTACGGAGCTTGCAGCCAGTGCTAATAGAATTGATATTATTGAATTTCTTATAAACTATGGCTTTGATGTTAATGCTACAGATGATGTTACCACACCTCTATCTACTGCATGCGCTTGCGGGCGCCTTGAGATTGCAGCGTTACTGATCAAGGCTGGAGCTAAGATCAATGAGATGAGTGATGGTCTACAAACTCCTCTGATGCTTGCTGCTAACTCAGGGTCGCTAGAATTAGTAAAACTCCTTTTGCAAGCCGGTGCAAAGCCCAATATGAGAGATGAATGCCGATTAACAGCGCTAGACTATGCTGCAAGAGAGGGACATGAAGAAATATTTCAGCTGTTGTTTCCCCTGACTCATCCTAAGTTGCGTGTTGGATCACAGGAGGTTTTGACTCAAGTCTTAACAGAGAGGGAGGAAAGAGCTAGGGAAGAAAAAGCTAGGGCTCCTGAGTTAAGTGGTATTGAAAGAGATAAAGCAATTGCTATAAACCTTCTGAAAAGAGGAGAGAAAATAGAAGATATTGCTGAGATGACGGAGTTCACTTTGGAAGAGATAAAAATGTTGCAGTCTCAACTTGATTAACTAAATGCTAGGCAGACGTATGTTGTTTCACTTAAGCCTTGGTAAACATGCTGTTATTGAGGAACGACGAATGGCTTCAGAAACTAACAATCAAGAAGAACTAAGTAGATCGCAATACAGCCCTTTTGCCAAATACATAGAACGCACAAATGCTAAGCTATAACTGTAGT
>CAZONZ010000312.1:0-5083 GCA_964581005.1 uncultured bacterium | reverse complement strand
GAATGTGGTGCGGGTACTTGATCTGGATCTGAATCTGCTCCGGACAGCTGCGATCAATGGTGACTTCTTGTTCCCCAAGAGTGGGATCATGTACACCCACCGCGAAGATGCTGTTCGAGAAGATGCTGTAGCCCGCCCTGCAGATGAGTTCAGAATTACGGGGAATGATGGACGCAATGGGCGAACTCTGACAGCCCAGCCCGATCTTTCTCGTTTTGATGTGTCACGCCGCAATGGAGCCTCCGATAATGGGGGTAATCCTGAAGAGAACGAGACTGCCTACATTTACACCAACCCTTACTCCGGGTTCGATCCGCCTGTCACAACCGAAGACTCGTCTGTTCCAGCAATGGGAGGTCTCAGTACCAAGCCGGTTGACTACTACCCCGATCCGTTGCGGCGGGCTCATGGCTTCCGCCTCTTCAATGGAGCTAGCCTTGGTCGAACGGATGACAATAATCGGGGTCTCTCGCTGATCACGAATAACCCAGTGTATGTCGAAGGGGACTTCAACGAACATACTGAGTTCGAATTCGATGACAACCGAGGGGTTGAGGATGGCAACTACACCTTTGGGGAGTTTTATGGTCGTTCGAGTGTCAATGCCTCCTTTGCAAACGGTGATGATGACGATTGGCGACCCAGTGAGATCTTGGCTGATGCGATCACGATCACGAATAACTTTCAGGATGTTGCTAATGGTGGGATTCCTGATGATCAGCCAGCCTTGAGCATCTCAGGCGTTGAAGGTCGATACGGCTACCGGAACTCAGGCTCTCCTGGTACTACCACCGTCAATATGATCATGATCAGCGGCATTACCCCCAGCCGTCCTCAAAACTCCTTTGGAGGAATTCACAACTTCCCCCGTTTTCTCCAGGGTTGGGGAAGATTGATCTTCTCCGGCTCCTTTGTCCAGCTCAACTTCAGTACCCAAGCCACAGCTCCCTTCGATCAGGATTCTTGGCCTACCCCTGCTAATCCCCATGAAAATAGTGAGGGGTCTGAGCCGATTGCCTACTACGGTGCACCCCAGCGGCGTTGGGGTTATGACGTAGGGTTGCAGTACGCTCCAACCAGTCCTGTGGCAGCGCGTTTCAACTTCCCCACCAATGCCCGCGATGAGTTCCTGACCTTGCTCGAAGCCAACGATCCTTACGTCAAGGCCCTGCGTTGTGCGATCGCTGCAGCTTCAACCGCGTATACAGACGATGATTGTCCATAATGGTCCAGCACCATTGCCCTCCCCTTTAGAATCCCCTTACCCTTGATCGTCTATCAGGTGAGTCAGGTGCTTTGCCGACAGCGGCCCCATCACTCTGTTGATCTGGTGGCCGCTTGTCTCCAATCTCTAACTCAGTTTCAGTAGACGATCGATGCAAACCTCGTTCCTGTGGGTAGGATCAAAGCAAGACTTCAGATCCTAGCGATTGTTCCACCCTTTTAGATTGTGTTCACGTTCATCTGATCATGCTGATTGTTGGAGGTTAACCGTGGATTGGTTTCGTCAAACCCCTACCCGCCCCATCCCTTTGCCTGTGACTGATCAACCCCAGCAACAGGGATTTACCTTAATTGAAGTGCTGGTTTCGGTTGTGCTTGTCTCTATTGCTTTGGCTGCTATCCTTCCTTCTGTGATCGTCTCTGCCGCCAACCAGATCAATACCCAACGGATCGAAGAAGCTGACGCCTTGGCGTTTGGGGCTGTGAGTGAGCTGAGAACCCTTGTTGAGTCAGGCGAATATGAAGAAGACGATCTACCCACTGAAGGAGATCCATTTGATCCAACAGCAGGTGACGTTGAAAATGTGGCTCTGAATTCCGAATCTTCGACGAATAACTACAGAGTTCAAGTGGTCAGGATCGCGGGCACCTCCGCAGGTAACACCTGTGGTGCAAATGATGATGCCCCCTGTGCCTTTTGTGCCAAAGTGAGAGTTTTCCATCGCTTCTTTTACGAGGATGCCTCGGATGACTGTTCAGATCACGAATGTGATGAGGTTGTAAGCGCCAGTGCTACAGGCATTGCTGGAATTAATGCTTCTCGGAGCCGCCCTTTGGCAGTTTACGGTCCTTTTGAATTTAAGCAATCTTCTGACGAGCTCGATCTTGAGGGTCTAGCTGAGTTTCTGACTCCTCTTGCCGGTACTGATCTTTGCCAGGGCGTTTAACTGATAACTGATTTTACCGAAGTGTCATCCCTGGATCCTTGCCTCTCGCTGCAAGCTCATGATCGAAATTCGTGTGATGGTATGGATCAGTGGATCAGCTCTGCTATGGGTGTAAGATAACCTGCTGTTTTGTTGAAGTCTTGATCAAAAGGAGAAACGTGATCATGTTAGCTTTCCGCCGTCCAGATTCCCCCAAGCCTTTGTCCCTTCTGCAAACCTGTGCCCAAGCGATCCGTTTCCGTGGGCAGCGAGGGGTCACCCTACTGGAATTGCTTGTGTCTTTAGCGATCGCCAGTATTTTTCTAGGAGCCACTGCCACGATTGTGGCCCAATCGGTGTCCTCAACTGAAGCTGAGGAAGCCAAGAGTCTGACTCAATCTGAGGTGAACCAAGCGATCTCCTACCTGCAACGGGAGATTGATCAAGCTGTTTTTGTCTATCGAGAAGATCAACTGGATGCTGCTCTAGCTGCTGCCCCCAGTAGTTGGCAACAGACCGCAGATCGAATTCCTGTGTTAGGGTTCTGGCGAGTCCAACGGATAGATGAAGGGTGTATCCAAGATCTTTACCAAAGCTCTCCTGCCGACGATGACGCTATTGTCGGTAACCAGATCCTCGCGGTTGGAGCCATGTATGAGTTAGTGGTTTACTACTGGGAAGATAATTCTGGTTCGCCTACCTGGCAAGATCAAGGCCCAGCCCGGATCACCCGCCGATATTACCGTCCGATCTCAAGCCCTGGAGGCCCTGGCTGTACGTTTGCAGCTATAACACTTTCCACAACCTACTCTAACCCCCAACCAGAAACTAGTGCAGACTTCGTTGGTTGGCCTTTGAATACGGCTGTGCCTGCTCCCGGTGGTGATTACTTTTTTCCTGCTGATGCCCTTGTTGCTTTCATTGATGATCCCACTAGTGTTGAGATTCCCCCTGATCCTGATCCCGCATGCCCTACTGATCCAGTCAACTACGTGCCCGCCTACACTACCCAGATCAAGCCGTTTTATGCTTGTGTTTCAGAAGCTATCGGCGGCAACCAGTCAAGCAGTGTCTATATTCGGATCCGAGGGAATGCCAGCACAGATCGAGCCAGCGGCAAATTTGATCCTAGTGTGACTGCCTTTTTCCCGGTTGCTGAAACCCGCGCCTTTGCCCGTGGCTATTTTGGTGGTGGCAGCTAGAGTTCTGAGAAACTTGATCACAGGCACTGAGATTGTAGAGCTTTGTTGAGCTTTCTGATCTTTGGTTATTAAGTTCAATTCCCCTTTTACCTCTCAAACTAAGGAGACTCATCCATGATCACTCTCAAGCACCTCAAGAGGTTTGATCCAGTTCACCCCCGCTTATCTCTCTCCCACCAGGGATTCACTCTGGTTGAGATCTTGGCTGCCGTTGCCATCCTTAGTGTGATGGGAGCCATTGCTGTTCCTGCCAGTATCAATCTCTACTTTCGACTGGAAATGGATGCAGCCCAAGGAGAGGTCTTTCAAGCCGTACAGCTAGCCAAAGCTCAGAGCCTTCGGACTTCACAAGGTTGGGGCGCGCAGGTCAGTCAAGCGGCTGGTCAGTCCATCGAAATCCGGGTAGCCCCTCTAGCCGATGACACTCTTAACTCTGGCCTGATTCCTCCAGATGAATGCACGCCAACAGTAGGATGTCTTCGTAGTCGTGTTAGTGCATCGTCGGTTTCGCTAACACCTGGCGTGGATCCTTGCACGGGAAATACCATTAGATTTTTGCCTCAAGGGATTGCAGGTGCTGCAGCAACTGATATATGCCGTGTGACTTTGACTTCGACAAACAGCACTGTTACGAACCGCTGTATAGCGCTTTCTAGCTTTATTGGAGGGGCCCGGAGCTTTGAGTGTCCTTGATCAATACCTGATCAATACCTCTATAATCTGGGTGATTTCTACCTCCTACTAGTATTTCCCGGAATGCTGGGGTTGCTGTGTTCCTGCGATTTTTATTTTATTTGTCTGGCTCCGGATCCATCAGCCGAACACACTGAGCAATCGGGTTAAATCTGGGATCCGTTCAGTTGCTGGAACAGGGGAATCAGGATCCGTCCCTTCTCGATCCAGCCAGATTGCTTTCAACCCTGCCTGCTTAGCTCCTTGATAGTCCTGAGAGCGGCTGTCTCCCACATGGATCGTCGCCTTGGCTGGGTATCCATAGTTCTTGAGTGCTGCTTCAAAGATCCAAGGATCGGGTTTCGCAGCACCCGTTAAGGTTGAAATGGTCACCGATCGAAAAAAGAGTTTCAGATCTAAAGCCTCCAATACAGCATACAAACGCGAATCAAAGTTGGAAATGATCCCCAATGGGATGCCGTGATCGTGCAATTGCTGCAAAACGGTCTGGGTCTCTGGATACAGTTGCCAGGGCTGCAGGGTGGCGAATTGATCGTATATGTCGTTAAAAAACTCAATAAAATTCTGGAATTGAGGCCGATAATCGATCCATTCTGGTTGCTTTGGAGCTTGACCTGGATCTAGAGCAGTCCCTGTTGCAACAACTGATCCAAACGTTCGCTCCACAACATCCAGCCACCACCTCCGTTCCAACTCGACAATCTCTCCCGGATCAGCTCCTGGAAAGGCAGGTGGCTCACTCTTACGAAAGGCTTGATCAAACGATTGATCTAGGGCGATCGGATCGATAGTAACGCCAAACTCTGCTGCAGCTTGACTATAGATCTGTCCCACACTCCCGCGAACCTGAAAGAGAGTTCCTACCGCATCAAAAAAGATCACTTGCGGTTGAGAAGGTTGATCGATCTGAGACACAGGGATGCCGCTCCACACGTGACAGGTTCTTGCCGTGATCCTAAGCGATCCTGAACCAACTCCACCTTAGATCCACCCCTTCAAAAAATAGACCAGGATCCCTAAATATTCTTTCAAAGCGCG
>CAZONZ010000311.1:0-5137 GCA_964581005.1 uncultured bacterium | reverse complement strand
TAGCAGGTCTAGCCTCTTTTTATCCATTATTAAGTGTAGACGCAACACTTCTGGTTTACTGCATGATCTGGATCTGTTCTTTGCGTCGGATCAAGCTATCGCACAACACTTTGACAATATATTCTTGGAGAGCATATGTCAGATCAGGAGCTTCTTGCTTCATTTGAGTGAACTTTTCAGGCGAAAGATACAGTAGATCAGTGGCTGTGTCGGTAATCACGCGCGATGAGAGAGGTGCTTTGCCAAAAAATCGCATTTCGCCTAAGATCTGGCCACTTGTGCAAGTTTGCAGTCGTTTGGTTTCGCCCTCGTCTGAATCGAGCAAAACACTCACTTGACCAGAGAGAATAAAGTACAGCCCAGGAAAGGATCCCTCTCGATCAAAAATGGTGTATGCTTCTGGCACATGAACGGGTTCCAAATAAATCATGAACTGATCCAGCTGATCGTCCGATAGCATTTCTCGAAAGGCTTCTGGAAGACTGGAGGAGACAGATTCACCCCAGAGCGTTCGGAGATCATCACACTCAGAATGCTGTAACAATTGATTTTCAGCCCACTCTAGAGCCCGATCAACATCTGGAAACACATGGCAAGCCTTCCCTAGGTCAATGGCCTTGCTACGAGTTAAACGATCTTGAAACGGATCAGACAAATTCGTAAACAAAACTTGAAAATGCTGCTTTTGGGCTAACTTCAAGATCTTACTAACCATCGTGACTGCAGAGGAGTCTAGCCCAACCACTTGATTAAAATCCAAGATCAGGTAATCTAAATCTGGTTTCAATCTATCCGAATCTTTAGAAGGACTTTTTAAGGCCCGATCACATACTTGTTTGAGAATTAAGGGTGCAGTACCAAAAAAGATAAACCCTTGCAGTTCCATCAGATGAATTCGATCCCCTTGATCGGCTAAATACCGATATTGTTGAGCTGATCGACCTGCATTACTACGAGTTGAATGACCTGATCGGGCTGATTTGACAACAGCTAAATGACTGTAGGCATAAACAAAATGAAAGATCGATAAGAGAAACCCAAGCGCAACACCTTGTAGAAGGCCAAACTTTGCTGTTGCCACCAGGATCACCACAATGATCAGGTAGGATGCTAAAGGCAACTGTGACCAACTTTCCACCAGCCACTGCCTAAAGAGCGAGATCCCTAAATAGAGAATGAGACTACCCAGTACAGCTTGGGGTAAATATCCTAAAAATGAAGTTCCTACTGATAAAACGGCAACAACGGGGATCGCTGTAAACACTCCGGTGAGCCGATTCGAGGCTTGCATATCCTCAGCCAACATGGTACTTGGCAGGGCTTGGGTGCCGACCATACCCGATAGTAAACCTGATCCAATATTGGCAAAACCGATCGCCACAAGTTGTTGATTCAGATTAATATCTCGACCGACTGCAAGTTCAATGCCATTGTTGCTCAGGAAAAGCGACAATAAGGTTACTACAGCTACTGCAATCATGCTCCCTGTCTGATCCCCAAGGATCTCCCATTGGACTTTAGTGAGTGATTCAAGCGTTAAGGGATGCCAGAGTTCCCCATTGCCACCAGGGAAAAGCTGCAACAGTAATCCAGCTGATCGGGCTTCGGCAAAATCGGTATGGGTGATCCCCAATATTAGATAGAAAATAGCGGTCGAGATCAAGAGCACGATCGGGATCACTAAAAAATGTTGAATAGCGCGAGAGGCAACTAACAGAATGAGAGCAAAGCCCACGCCGGGTAACCACTGGACTAGGTGATCGGTTTGGATCAAATCGGCTAATGTCTCCCATCTGAGCCGCAACCCTGTGGTGATCTGGATAAACCCTTCCACCAAAAGCCATCCAGTCCCCGCCATAAAGCCTCCCACGACTGGGTAAGGGATCACGCGAATCCGTTCCCCCAGTTGGGTCACCCCCAGGATCAAAAACACGACTCCGGTCAACAAGGAAACTAGTGCGATCGCAGCCAGAACCGTGATCAGAATGGTTTCGGCTGAGGCTTGTTGGGCTTGGAGGGATTCTGCGATCGAGTGGGCTAGCCCCGCTAACAACACGGTGGGTGCCGCCAGAGGTGTGGCAATCATACCGGGATACGCACTGAGCAAGGCCACCATCACCCCGATCACCCCAGTACTTAACACCGCCATCCCAATCCCAATGGGAATTTGATCGGATAGCGGCCAAGCAAAGATCAATGTGGCATAGGAAATGGCTCGAATCACTCCAATCGTGCCAATCACCACCCCTGCGGTCAGGCTTGAGAACAAGGATGGCAGGCTAAGCGTAGAGAGTCGTGAGCTGATCAATCCCATTGCGCCCATCGATCCCACTGAGCCGGTTGACGATGCGGGTTCTAGAGTTGGCTGTGTCATTAAATCTGTGTCGATCAGGAGGGACAAGATCCCCTTTCTCATGCTTGGGGTGCTAAAACAGTATCCTCAGATGCGTTTTCCTTACCGATCCTTCAGCAAAACTCTTGATCCTGGAGATTGAGCATCAGAACTGGAGGGCTTGCTCGATCTCTTCTTTACGGTTAGCTCCTCTGCCACAGATAATAACGTTTTGTAGCCATTGCAGGTTGATCTATGAGCCAGGATTACGACGTGATCATCATCGGAGCCGGTGTCGGGGGACATGGCGCTGCTCTCCATGCGGTGGAATGTGGCCTCAAAACGGCGATCGTAGAGACTGCCGAGATGGGTGGAACCTGCATTAACCGAGGCTGTATTCCCTCCAAAGCCTTGTTAGCGGCATCCGGTCGCCTGCGGGATCTACACGCATCGGCAGACTTGGGGATTCGGGTGGGTGAGATCCAGTTTGATCGAGAAGCCATCGCCACTCATGCCGCAACCGTGGTTGCCAAGATCCGTGCAGACCTGACCAAATCATTAGATAAGCTGGGGGTTGATACGCTTCAGGGTCGCGGCAGCTTACAATCCGCTCAAACGGTTGAAGTTCAGTCCGGTGAATCCAGCCAAACCTATACAGCAAAGGATGTGATTATTGCAACTGGATCGGTCCCGTTTGTACCGCCAGGGATCACGGTGGATGGCAAAACGGTCTTTACGAGCGATGAAGCAACCCGACTGGAGAAGCTACCCAAGCGACTGGCGATCATTGGCAGTGGGTATATCGGTCTAGAGTTTGCCGATGTCTACACAGCTTTGGGATGCGAAGTAGTGATGATCGAAGCGTTGGATCGGTTGATGCCTGCTTTTGATCCTGACATTGCTCGCTTGGCTCAACGGGTCTTATTGAAACCCCGATCGATTGAAACGTTTGTCGGAGTGCTGGCCAAAACCGTTACGCCAGGTGAACCTGTCACGATCGAGCTCTCCAATGACACCAGCCTCACCGTGGATGGTTGTCTAGTTGCTACCGGAAGAATTCCAGTCACGGATGGATTGGGACTAGCTGAACTAGGGATCGATACAGGTCGCCGCAAGTTCATTCCTGTTGATGATCGCATGGCTACCGACGTTCCGCACCTCTGGGCGATTGGCGATGCTACCGGCAAAATGATGCTGGCTCATACCGCCGCCGCCCAAGGGATCGTGGCAATTGAAAATATTTGTGGCCGATCGGCGCAGATGGATTACCGCAGTATTCCCGCCGCTGTGTTCACGCACCCTGAAATGGGCTTTGTGGGTCTAACGGAACCGCAAGCAAAAGAAGCAGGCTATGCTGTCGCCTCTGTTCGGACCTATTTCGGGGGCAACTCCAAAGCGATCGCTGCCGCTGAAACCGATGGGTTAGTCAAACTGATCTACGACAAATCCAGTGGAGAATTGCTCGGCACCCACATCTTCGGATCCCATGCCGCTGATCTGATCCATGAAGCTGCTCAAGCCATTGCCCGCCGAGCCACAGTGCAGGATCTTGCTAAATTAGTCCATGTCCACCCCACCTTAGCCGAAACTCTGGATGAAGCCTACAAGCGGGCTGCCCATAGCCGTTGATCCACAATGAGTCCGTGTTGTCACAGGACTTGTAGAGAGTTTAGGCTGAGGCTGTCACGATTTGGGCTACATTTAGGGTTATCCTGGATCCCGTTTCCTGAATGAGATCTGAGATGATTTCAGCTTCTCCCTCAAATACTCTTTCCTCATAAAGTCCTTTCACTAGACCCAACACTGTTACACGCTGCAGCACCGGATCCACGATCCAGTATTCTGGAATCCCTCGTGCTTGGTACTGAGATCGTTTGTATCGGTAATCTCGTTCAGCATTAGCCTTCCCTGGAGACACCACCTCTACCACTAATCGAGGCGGAGGCATGTCCAGCATGATCGTGGCTCGTGGTGCTGAAGCCATCTCATTGGCCAATGCTTCTGAAAATACCACCAGATCGGGCAGACGTACCGTTGCTCGTGTTCCACTCACCACCACCTCAACTCCGATCCGGAGGCGATAGGAGGGGATCCCCAACTGCAAAAAATAGGCAAAAAGGAAAGAAGCTATTCGTTGGTTGAGATCACTTTCTGGAGGCATAACCTGCCGTTCCCCATCCACTAGCTCATACCGAAGATCATTGTCCTCCTCGTAGCTGAGATAGTCCTCCAGAGACAGGATTCGAGAGGAGACAACCACAGTAGCACTCCCAAAAACTGTTCATTATTTTAGCAGCCCATCTGATTCCCTCAGAGATTGATGGTGGGACACTTGAGTGGAATCAATAGTATCGTGGCAAGACTGATAATCATTCTAACGATTGCCTTTAGTACACTCGATCAGTCTGTACGAAAAATACGAAATCCCTAATCCTACACCCCACAAATCATCCCATCCCCACCACCAAACCACACCTCCCCAACCCAACCCCCAACCACTACCCAAGGGCAAATGACCTGGATAACACTGTGGATTAGCCATCTCTAGTTCCGAGTAGTAGCGCCATCCGTCATGTCCTGATCCTCCTTGCCAATGAACTCGTTGCCCAAACGCTAGCCATTCCAGTTTGTTGTCGGTGTAATTGGCTCCGGGTCTGCCTATCTCTTCCCAGATCTGTTTCTGCACACTAAACCCCAAGGTACCACCGCTGTGCTGGGACCATAATTGATCCATTAATGTCAGATCTTCACACAGGGTAAGCTCACCTAAAAGCGTATTATTAAATACAGAAGTATTGGGCGCAT
>CAZONZ010000310.1:0-5149 GCA_964581005.1 uncultured bacterium | reverse complement strand
TCATAGGAACAGCGATGAAGTGAGTCTCTGTCATGAATTCTCTGGTGAGGTACACTGATATAAAGAACTTAACCAAACTTGACTTTAATCTTGGTCTTGTCCAGTCTGTGAGCGTTGCTGAGATCCTTGATCAGCTCTGCTTGATCGACAGCATTATTCCTGAAAGATCGACATTTTCAGCAAGTTGAGCAATGGTTTGCCCCGAAACAGGATCGATCCAATCGGGTGCAATTTCCGCCAAAGGGGCTAAGACAAAAGCTCGTTCAGTCATGCGAGGATGAGGGATCTCCAGATCAGGGGTTTTGAGAATTAGATCGCCAAACAAGAGCACATCAAGATCTAAAATGCGCGGCCCCCACCGCTCTCGCCGAACTCGACCAAACTGCTGTTCAATTCCCAGGAGAATCTGCAGTAAGGTATGGGGATCGATCTGAACCTTTAATAAGGCGCACCCATTCCAAAATAGAGGTTGCACAGGACCAACGGGTTGGGTTTGGTACCAACTCGAATAGGTTGTGACTGTAATTTCGGGGGTTTGATCTAGGATCTCCAAGGCTTGCTCTAACGTTGCACGAGAATTGCCAAGGTTACTGCCCAGAGCTATCGCCGCCGGGATCGGGTTGGGACGCCAATGGTTCATCTTTTGTGCGGATCATTTCAACCACTACCTGTCCCCGAAACCCTGGAATGGGGGGAGACACCTTGATCAAACGAGATCGAACCGTTTGGATCCGATCGAGATCGAGAATCGCTTCGGTGATCGCTGTATTCAATCGCTCAATCGTTTTGAATCGTGCAGTTTCGATCAAATGCTGAACGCGATCAATCACTGCTCGATAATCTAAGGTATCCTCAATTTGATCGGTTTGACCTGCCACTGAAAGATCCACCCACAACGTCAACTCCACCTCGAACCATTGCCCCAATACTTGCTCTTCTGGCAAATAGCCTACATAACCGTAGTAACATAACCCAGTCAATTCGATTCGATCCATTAGGTTTCCACTCCATCGATGCACATCATGAACAGCAAGGGCTTCTTGCCGCTGGCTTGCCACTCGGCTGGGCTGGCTTTCCAACGTTCATAGCCCAAAAGCAAATAAGGCTTGCAAGTCCGCATTCGCACCGCCACATTCAGCAATGATTTGGACTAGGCATTCGATCCGCCACACTTCCGTACCTCGATCGGGGCTGCCCGTCGTCCCTTTTCCGTGTTTGGGTATAAAACCGATAAAAGAGTGCTGCGCTTTCATCACTACGAGATTGACGCACCCATTGCGGATGCTTCAAAGTATTGACAATTTGAGCTTCTATATTGCCAGTTGAAGTCTACGGTTCAGAAGTCGATAAAGTCAAAGCCGCTTGTGATCGCCCATTCTCTGATCCCTTCCAGTTCTTTGGTGGGCACTTCCGCAAGGGAGGAGAGGAATTGGATGAGTTTGATGTCTACTGCCCTAAAGCGAGACAACGAATCGTTCACCCCTGATCGATCGATCCAATAACTCCATTGGATGCATCAACAAAACATCGCCTTTCCCCTGCAAGTCTAAATGCTTCCGGATCTGCATTCGGCAGCCAATATTGGAAGAGACAATTAGATCGGCTTGGGTATTCAGCAAATTCTGAACTTTCTGCTGACCCAGTTCATTTGCCACATCGGGTTGCAAAATATTGTAGATCCCTGCACTCCCACAACATAACGCTGCATCCATCGGTTCCCGTAGTTTTACATTCGGGATCTGGCGTAACAACTGACGTGGCTGCAAGCTGATTTTCTGACCGTGGATCATGTGACAGGCATCTTGATAAACCAACGTCAGCGGCTGATCTGGGCTGGGATCGCTCAAGGGAGACAAGGGTGTCGTTAACCCTTCGATCACCAAAAACTCCTGCACATCTTTAACTTTGCTCGCAAAAGCGGCTGCCTTCTCTCCATACACAGGATCCTCAGCTAAGAGCCGTCCATATTCCTTCAACGTATGTCCACAGCCTGAGGCATTGATCAGGATATAGTCAACCTCCGTATCGGCAAAGCTATCGATCATTTGACGAGCGAACTGCCGCGCCTGATCTTCCTGCCCCTGATGGTGAGATAGAGCCGCACAACAGCCTTGCTCCCTTGGGATCACCACCTCACACCCATTCGCAGTCAAAACCCGGATCGTAGCTTGATTCACTGAGTCAGCAAAGAGGCGTTGCACACAGCCCAGGATCACTCCAACTCGAAACCGCTTCTGACCTGCAGCAGGGATCTCAATCGGATAGGACGATGGCCATAACTGATCCCAGGTCAATCTCGGCAAGATCGACTCCATTGCAGCAAGTTGAGGCGAGAGGCGGTTGAGGATCCCCGATCGACGGATGAGAGATTGGATCCCTAAGACTTGGTAGAGGAAGAGCGGAATCAGGAGGAAACGAAGTCGTCCAGGGTAGGGAAAGGTGCTAAAGATCAGCCAACGGATCAGGGCTTCCATCCAGGAGCGAGGATGATTGCGTTGGACCTGGGCGCGAGTCGCTTCGATCAGTTTGTCGTACTGGACTCCAGACGGGCAAGCTGTAACACAAGCAAGACACCCCAGACAACTATCGAAATGAGACACCGTCGTGGAGGAGAATGAGATCTGCCCCTCATGGATTCCTTTCATTTGATAGATCCGTCCCCGTGGCGAGTCCATCTCAGTGCCCAGAACACGGTAGCTGGGACAGGTATTAAGACAAAAACCACAGTGAACACATGCATCGATCAAGGCTGGATCTGGGGGATGCTGGGCGTCAAACCCAGACGATGAACCACCGAGGGGGGAAGGTTCCGAAGCAAGAGTTGAAGGAGTATCGGTGGAATGAGTGGATCCTGTAGCGGTCATAGGGCAACTTCCGAGTGCTTCCTTCAGCTTGCCACCGAAATCAAAAACTGGATTTAATATATCGGCACTGACGGATCAACCTCGCGGGACCAGGCATGGATCCCACCCGTAATGTTAGTCGCTTGGCTAAATCCTTGCTGCTGGAGCCAATGGGTCATCTGAGCCGATCGCATGCCGTGATGACATAACACGTAGGTGGGTTGATTCGGATCAAGATCCATGTGAATCTGATCTTGCCAGCTGGGGGCTTGGCTGAGAGGGTAATTCCGAAATCCCAAGTGATTCAAATTGGCGATCGCTAATTCCTGCGGTTCGCGCACGTCAATCAGTTGGATCAAGGGGCGCTCTGAATCCGATGGTTCTGTGAGCAGCTGATGTAAGCATTGAACCGAGATCGAAGGAAATGGAGACATAGGCTTGCCCAGAGATCTAGAGATTGTGAGTTTTGGATTCTGTAACCGTCCCCTTAACGAAAGAGGGGCAGGGTTCTTGACGCCCTCACCCCTGCAGAGTAATCGATCCGCTTAGAAATTCGCGCGATGACGGATCAAATTCAGAAACTCTTCACGAGTTTTGTGATCATCCTGGAAAATCCCTACCATTGAGCTCGTGACCGTCCAGGATCCCGGCTTTTGCACACCCCGCATCACCATACACATGTGGGTAGCTTCGATCACTACGGCAACCCCCCTCGGCTCCAACACACTCATTAACGCCTCCGCAATTTGGCGAGTCAGACGCTCCTGTACCTGTAAACGGCGAGCATACATCTCCGCGATCCGGGCGATTTTACTCAAGCCCACCACTTTTTGATTCGGAATGTAGGCCACGTGAGCCCGACCAATAAACGGCAACATGTGATGCTCACACAGGCTAAACAGATCAATATCGCGGACCAGCACCATTTCATCATGACCGACATCAAAGATTGCCCCATTGACCAATTTCTCCAGCGACTGAGAATAGCCATTGGTGAGAAACTTTAAGGCGAGGGCGACCCGCTTCGGCGTTTTGAGCAGTCCCTCACGTTCGGGATCTTCACCCAATTTACGCAGCAAGGTTCGCACAGCCTCGACCATTTCTGGATCAGCGCCATCGGCAGAGCTAAACTCATCCAGGGCTTCTGCTGAGAGAGTGTTGATCATCCCATTCCTTAACGGTTCGTTCAGGAGAGAATTGGGTCCACTCTGAGAAATCGTCATGATCAAAGGGTTCCTTCTTGGATAAACAGGAAAAATGGGCTAAACCAAAAAAACGGAGGCTGGTCAGGGCAGTAGATATAGGTATGGATAGTCCGAATCCGGAAGAATCCATCAAGCTTGGACGGGCTCCACGCGGGATCGCTCATGATCGTGGGTGATCGTGAGAATTGCGATCTGAGCCAATCGATAATCGTTAGAACGCGCCTCCAGCTGGCATCAGCACGATATCTTCCACCACCACTGCGGTAGGCATTAACGCGATCTGGACTAAGCTATCCGCCACCACATCAATCGGCATCATCTGGGATCGATCAAAGTCGGCTTGAACGGTTTCACTATCCCAGAGGGAAGTATTGACTGCCCCTGGACAAAAGGCTGTTACTCGGATCCCATGAGCCCGTTCCTCCTGAGCCACAGCACGGGATAGGGCCAACAAACCAAACTTGCTTGCACTGTAAACGCCCCAAGTCGGAAAAACCTGTTTGCCTGCGATCGAGACCACATTGACAATCACACCACGTTGCAACTGCCGCATCCCCGGTAAAACAGCTTGAATACAGATAAACCCTGCGGTCAAGTTGAGATCCAAAACCCGCCTCCAGTCCGAGAGCGGTGTGTCGGCCACAGTAGCGGTATAGCCCATCCCAGCATTATTGATCAACAGGTCACAGGGACCAAAGGTTTCGATCAAAGCTTCCAACTGCTGCGGCAAGGCGTCAATAGCGCTCAGATCGATCGGGAATGCTTGTGCCTGTCCACCTTGCTTGGTAATGGCTGTGGTCACCTGATCGAGATCGTCAGAAGGCCGAGCGACCAATGCAAGGGCAAATCCTTGATCGGCTAAGCGCTGGGCTACAGCTGCACCGATGCCGCGACTAGCTCCAGTCACCAGAGCCCGTCTCGGAGTGTACGGGTCAACAGACATGATGGGCGATGGTCCTCGCTCGAACACGTAACGAATAATCCGGGGGTTGATCAGGGTTGATCCAGAGTGATTCAACATCTATTCGATCAACCATGTTAACGAGTGTAACACTGATTTCAGATTAGACCGAATCTTTTGGTTGGAGAACTCCCTGCAGG
>CAZONZ010000309.1:0-5150 GCA_964581005.1 uncultured bacterium | reverse complement strand
ATGGGATGTTCGGCCTTCTCTCAGAAACGTTGCCGATGCCCTCTGGATCCTAGTTATAAAGAGAAAATAGTTTTTCGACTCAGATCCTAGACTTATTTTGGTAAATCTTACTATAATTGAGGCATACGCCTGAGATGTCACACTTGTAGCCAAGGAACGGATATGTCAATCCCCAATTTTGCCCTGGAACCTCAAGACTATGGGTTGTTAACAGATCTGTACCAGCTGACGATGGCAGCCTGTTATGTTGGCGAACAAGTGGAGGATCAGCCCGCATCGTTTGAAATGTTTGTGCGGCGGCTACCTCCGAACTATGGGTATCTGGTGGCGATGGGGTTGACTCAAGTGATCGAGTATTTGCAGCACTTGAGCTTTAGTCTGGAACAACTGGCTGCCCTGAAAGCCACGGGGATCTTTGCCGAAGCCCCAGAACGGTTCTGGCAACTCCTGCAAAACTGCCGCTTTGAAGGCGATCTCTGGGCAGTTCCCGAAGGTACTCCCATTGTTGCGAATGAACCCCTACTCCGGATCGAGGCTCCACTCTGGCAAGCTCAGTTAGTGGAAACCTATGTGCTCTCGACGATCAATTATCAAACTCTGATTGCGACCAAGGCAGCCCGGATGCGAGAGGCAGCAGGATCGGAGGCGGTTTTGTTAGAGTTTGGGACCCGGCGAGCTTTTGGTCCCCATGCAGGCATGTGGGCAGCACGGGCCGCGATCGCAGCGGGATTTAACGCAACCTCCAATGTGTTGGCGGCGCTCAAACTGAATCGCAAACCCGCCGGAACGATGGCCCACTCTCTAGTCATGGCGCTGGCCGCTTTATCGGGCAATGAACCCCATGCCTTTCAATCCTTCCGGCGTTATTTTCCGCAGTCAGCCCTCCTGATCGACACCTACGATCCGATCCAGGGAGCCCGCACGGTGGCTGAATTGGTCAATGCTGATGCTCATTTGGAGGATAAAGGTCGATTTGGCGGGGTCCGGATCGATTCGGGAGACTTAGAACAGCTCTCACGGGAAGTTAATCAGATCCTGCCGCAGGGATCCCCGATTTTTGTGAGTGGGGATCTGGATGAGTATGAGATCGAACGGCTGCGCCAGTCGGAAGCTCCGATCGCAGGCTATGGGATTGGCACCCGGCTCGTGTCTGGAGATTGCATCAATGGGGTCTACAAACTAGTGGAGATCAATCGGATCCCTGTGGCTAAAGCTTCTGCGGCTAAGGCCACGATCCCTGGTCGCAAGCAAATCTATCGAGGGTCGGCTGCAGACTTTCTCGCCACCGCTGATGAGGATCCGATCCCGGATACTGTGCCCCTCTTGCGGAAGCTGATGCGGGCAGGTGAGTTGTTGGAACCCGTTCCAGATCTAGAATCGATCGCCCATCATACCCATAGCTCACTCCAGACCTTTCCAGCTTCGATCCGGCAACTCCGTCAACCCACAGCTTGGCCCTTACATATCACCCCTCAATTAGAAGCGGTGCGCCGCCGAACCCTCTCACGCGAATCCCAGGCTCTGCCCTTGGTGAAAGCTTGAGATCGATCATGATGGTGTTGTAGATCTTGAATAGAGACAACCATGCCAGCCCAATATGCACTGACGTTGAAGAATGCCTACCCCAAGGATCAGAGCTTAACCTTTGTGGAATGGCGACCAGAAGCTTGGGCTGGGTATGTATCAGCCAAAACTCCCTACGCCCGTGTCAGAACGAAGGGGGGAGCCCTCGGTTTAGTTCTGACCTGGGGGGAATGTGCCCTTGGCGATCAAAATGATACTTTAGTTTATGGATCGCGGGTTGACGAAAATACAGTGTTTGGGACTGCCTTAGCTGACGGTGAGCACTGTCCCTACGAGGATGAGCCTCGATCTCTGTTTGTGTATGAAGCTGATTATTGGAATCCGTGGTGGACGTTTGTGCAGTTCCTGAAGCGCTTTGGATCCTAGGGATCAACTTGTCCAGATCCGGCGATCCCGATTCCCAGTCAGGAGCAAGGTGAAACCCTGTCTATTAGAGGCGCATGATCAGAGCTCCAACCAAGGTGAGAAGAACATTGGCAAAGGTGTAGGTACCTACATAGCCTAGGATGGGAATTGAACTGTTAGCCGCTTTGGTCACAATATTCAAAGCAAGGGTACTGGTCATGGATCCAGTTAGAGCTCCCAACAGTAAAACAGGATTTAATTTCAAGACAAAGAGACCGTAAGCATACCCTGCCAGCAGCGACACGATCGTCACGATAACCCCTGAGACAAAGATCGCAGGACCCGCAACAGTTAATGATTCCAGCAGATGATTTCCAGCCCGGATCCCCACCTGGGCAATGAACAAGAGTAACCCTAACTCGATCATTAACCAACGCGCTGCAGGAGGGATCTGGCCTAGACGTGGATCAATAGACCGCAGATAGCTAATCCCAATTCCACTCAACAATAAGCCTCCTGCTGTTCCCAAACTGACCGACCAATCTCCGAGTGTGATCGATACACTGCCGATCACAAATCCTACGGCAATGCCCAAGGCACTAGTTAACAGATCCGTTTGATGGTGTGCGGTCTCAGCATGACCGATCTGGGCGGTGAGACGATCCAATCGTTCTGGCTGTCCAACCAACATCAAGACATCGCGCTTCTGGATCCGTAAGTTGGGATCACTGAGCGGTAAATTGACACCAAATCGGCTCAAGCGCACCAGAAAGGATCGCTGCAGCGCCACCCTAGCTTCCAGATCACCAAAGGGGATCCCGATACTTTCAGCATGGGTAACGATCACGCGGCGGGTTTCGATCGGGAGATGGCTGAGGCTCTCATCTTCAACCTCAGAACCCACTAGCCTGGATAGGATCTGGATCCCTTCCAAACTGCCCATGACGGCGATCCGATCCCCTACCTTCAGCTGGGTCATGGGAGTTGGATCAATCAGAGACTTAAGGTCTAGATCGAGGGGGACATGATGGGGATCGCTGGAGTTTTCTGGGAATGGCTGATTTGGGTTGGCTGCGTTGGTAGATCTGAGGGGAGAAAGCAGGGTAGAGATCAATGGCTGACGGGTTGGAGATAAGGGAGGTTCAACGCCCCCTTTAGGTAGGGGGGTTAGGGGGGATCCCTCCAGATCTTCACTCCCTGGAAACGTATCAAGCTTCTGAATCTGGAGATCCTTAAGCTCCCATGTGCGTTTGAGTTTTTGGATCCGATAGTGGCCTCGATCTTCTAACGCTTGGATCGTGGTCCCTACAATGGCCTCCTCGGTGATCTGATAAACCCTGTGTTTGATCGATTGAGTGGCCTGCTTAAAGGGATCCTCTTCTAGATCCTCGGTTTGGAGGTGGTGGGCTTGGGCGAGCCGAGTCGCTTCTGTGGGGAGATCTAGCTTGAACCAATCCGGCAATAAACGAATAAAAATCAATAGACCAATCAACCCAAACAAATAAGTAATAGCGTAGGCTGTGGACATGTTTTGCAAGATCGCTTCCGTCGATAACGAAGTGGAAAGATCGGCTAGCTTCGAGGCTAAGGCACCACTGCGCACCACTTCTTCCGCTGCAACCAAGGTTGGGGTACTGGTGAGGGCTCCGGCCAAGATGCCTGCAGAGATCCCTGGTTGAAACCCAAACCCATAGGCCAAGCCTGCTGATAGGAGACAAGCGGTTCCGGCGACAAAGACGGCCAGAGCAATGTACTTCTTGCCATCATCCAAGACCACCCGCAAAAATCGAGGTCCGGCTTGGAGTCCCACCGCGTAGATAAACACCATGAAACCTACATCGCCGATCCCATCCGGAATCTGGAAATGAAACTGACCTAAGCTCAAGGCTGTGATCAAGACTCCAGCTGTGGAGCCTAATGGGATCGGTCCTAGTTGAATACGCCCCAGCAGATAGCCTCCCCCCAGGATCACAAATAGGATCAGTTGCGGTTTGGCTTGCAGCAGGGCGAGAAAATCCAATTCCATGCCATTGCCTTGAGATGTCTCTTCGGATCTTAAGGTCGTTTGCTCGAATGGTCATCTCTAACAGACCTAGCCATCAGGAGGATCAACCTGCTGTGGGGGAGATCTGTCTTACCACGAGATCAGGGTAGTAGTATTTCCCAGACAGGGTGGCGACCTTGGCATCACTGATCGCAACTTTGCAGCCTTTGCCGCGTAGGTGAGGGATGAGCAATGCAGCAAAGTTCGCAGCAACTTGGCTATGGGGGATCGTGCCCCCGGTCATGGCGATGATGGTGCCGTTTTCATATTCGTGTTTGCTCTCTTGCTCAGCTTCCCAAGCGAGATACTCTTCTGATGACATCTTCAACAGATCACCTTGGGGTTGAGCAATCATTGAATAGACCTCCCTACAGTCCGAGCCCTTTTTTGCGTGCTCACACACCATCGATCCAACGTTTCTCATTCCGATTCTAGGATAGAGGACTGAGAGGGATTAGGCCAGTTTCCAGAAGCTTTGATCCTGACCTCCAGATCCCCCATCCCAGAAGAGCTCTACCTTAATGGTCTGAAGGCTCAACCGAGATCGAATCCAGGATCCGGCTGACTTCTTCAGGGGAAAGTTCCACACTTTGGGCGATCTGATCGATATGCAGACCCAATTTGGAGAGATTAAGGGCCGTTTGGTATTTCGTCTTGTGGATCCCTTCTTCTTCCCCTTGTTGATAGACTCTGGTTTGCTTGATGTTACTGACTCCTAGCATGGCCGCGATCTCTTCCTGACTCTTCTGCGGAAACTTATACACCAAAATCGTCTCTACAAATTCAATGACCCGGTGATACCCCGTTCGCTTGCGGTGGGGTTTGCTCATCAATCGGAATCTGCTGGAAGCAGTCGTTTGGAGTAATTTACGGAGCATTGTCATAGACTTCTTTCACCGCATCATCAATAACTTGCTTCACCTTGCTCAGAACAAAATTACGAAAGCCCCCAACAAAAGGAATTCCGTACCATAAGCGGTGAAGTAATAACGGATTTCCAAGTTGGATATCCAGTAGATCAAATATCTTGTCTAATCTCTTTTCAAAGGTATTGGGTTCAATATCCTTCTGCGAAACATGTAGTTCTTGTGAATTCGCAACTTTAGGGAAAACCATGGCAATATCCAGGGTAAGCTCACCTAAAAGCGTATTATTAAATACAGAAGTATTGGGCGCA
>CAZONZ010000308.1:0-5180 GCA_964581005.1 uncultured bacterium | reverse complement strand
GATTGCCTCTAAGGGTTTCACTTCAAGAGTCATAGGGTGCCAATGGGAAGATTTTTGGTATGGCGCTGTCCTAAGTTAACATCTTTAGATCAATGATTTCCGCTATTTTCACCAATGGGTGTGCCTTGATGACGCACCTTGGCTCAGGAAGGGGATTCTAATTATGCTATCCCTGCCTGTAGTACCTGCTTTGCCGTCAATTCCAGCGTTGGAAATGTTTGCGAAATCAAGCGATGATCGGCTTGAAAAACGGCTTCCTCATAGAATCCATCTACCAGTGTTAATATCACCACTTGAGCCTGGATGGTATCAATGATCCAGTATTCAGCAATCCCTCTTGCACCATATTCCGATCGCTTGTAACGGTAATCTCGATCTTCATTTTCTTTTCCTGGCGATACAATTTCTACCACTAACAGGGGTGGCGGCATATCCATCATCACAATGCTACGCTTAGCCCCTGTCAGAGCAGCCGCTAATTCCTCAGACAACACCAGCAAATCAGGCACCCGCACCGTCGCCCGACTACCACTAACCACAACCTCTGTCCCCCGACGCAATAACTGCCCCGACACCCCTTGAGCAAATGTCAGCAGGAGGAAAATAGCAATCGCATTATTCAAGTCGCTCTCGGCAGGCATTTCTACTAACTCCCCATTCACCAACTCATATCGCCGATCGGTTCCGTCGTCATAAGCGAGGTAGTCTGCTAGAGTCAGTCGTTTTGTGATGGTTTGAAGCATAGAGATTCTCAATTGTGACGGATAAACTTAGCTTAGCATCCTCGTTTGCGGTTGATCTCAAGCCTCGTGGCCCGATGACAGATCCTTACGGCTAGGACGAGGGTTTTCGGATCAACAAGTAAAGAAAGTAAGGGGCTCCGATAGCAGAGGTGATTAACCCACAGGGCAGTTCGATTGGGGCAAATAGAGATCGACCGATCAGATCCGCCACAACCACTAGTAAACCACCCATCAGAGCAGCGGTCGGCAACAATCCTTGATGAGACGGTCCAACCAACTGACGGGAGATGTGAGGGGCAACAAATCCAACAAAACCAACCGATCCAGCAGAAGCAACCGCTGCACCTGCCAGAGCCACACTCGTCACTAGTAGAAGACCACGATGCCATTCTAGGGGCGTACCTAGACCCCGCGCAATATCATCTCCCAAATTCAGAGCATTTAGATCTCGTGCCATCAGCATGGCCACAGGCATAAACACGATCAACCAGGGCAGTAACGCTTGCACCTGATCCCAACTTCGACCGTAGACACTACCTGCTAACCAAACTAAAGCTTGAGAGACGGCAAAGATATTGCCAAAGGTGATCAAAATATTGGTAATTGCTCCAGCTATGAGGGAGCAGCCAATACCGATCAATACCAAACGCATGGGGGAACTGCCGCCATTCCACGCCAGTCCATAGATCAGGCTAAAGACGATGAAGCCACCCCCAAAGGCTGCAAGGGGAATGACTGAAGTTGGGATGTTGGGTTGAGCCACAATCAAGGTGACAGCAGCTAATGCAGCTCCGGCATTGATCCCAATGACCCCTGGTGCAGCAAGGGGATTCCGCAGGATCCCTTGGGTGATCGTTCCAGCGATCCCCAAAGCCATACCGACTCCTAAAGCAACCAATGCCCGTGGTAACCGTAATACATTCACAACAAAGGAATAGTCAGAATTGCTCGATTCCAGACCCAGCACTGTTTTTAATACGGCTAGTGGGGGTATAGGATACTCACCATAGCTGACAGAGATCACCAAGGTTGTAAGGATGAGGATCCCCAGAATGAGCAACAGTTGGGGCACCCGTTGATCCAGGTGAAAGGAGATCCCTAAGCGAGAGGTGCGGATGATCAGCCAAGGTGAAGTCATTGCCAAATCCTTGTGTGAATCAGATCGATAGGGTGAAGTCATCACCGGATTCTTGTGCGAATCAGATAGAGAAAAAAGGGACCTCCCAGCAAGGGCAACATCAGACCAACAGGAAGTTCTTGGGGACGGAGGATCCAGCGAGCCGTGATGTCTGCGAGCAGGAGGATGGTTGAACCGAATAGGGCTGCATAGGGTAGGATCCAACGGTAATCCACTCCAACCAGAAACCGAACGAGATGGGGCACGATCAATCCCACAAACCCAATCGGACCTGCAATCGCAACACTTCCGCCTACCAGCAGCACCACACTCATAGCACCTGCTCCTTTGATCCAGGCTGTGTTTTGGCCTAATCCTCTGGCAACGGTTTCACCTAAACTCAGGGGGGTTAGATGTCGGCTTAAGCTCAAGGCGATTAGAAACCCAACAGCTAAATAAGGAAGTACCTGCCAAACTAAGTCAGCATCTCTACCCACAAGTGATCCAGCTAACCAAAACCGGATTTGCTCAAGGGTTTGTTGACTAAGGATCAATAAGCCACTTGTCAGGGTACTGATCAGGGTTGAGAATACGGTTCCAGCTAGAGTTAAATTCAAAGGTGTGATCCCACCTGGTCCTAATGAAGCAAATAGGTAAACGAAGCCAGCGGTGATCGCTCCTCCGGCCAGCCCAAACCAAGCATAGATCGCCAGCGAATTCACCCTAAAGACAAAGATCGCAAGGACAACAGCAAAAGCAGCTCCCGCATTAACTCCGAGAATACTGGGAGAGGCTAATGGATTACTGGTGAGTCCTTGCATGATCGCTCCTGCCACTGCCAGTGCCGCACCTACTAACACAGCCACCACCGATCGGGGCAACCGGACTGTGCGAATGATCAAATGTTGGGTTGAGGTTTGATCAAAAGCAAATAAAGCTCTCCAGATTTCACTCGGTGTAATATCAGCTGCTCCTAGACTGATGCTAACCAAGAAGCAGCTGATCACGAGCAAAACCCCAAACCCTAAGCCGATCAGGAGAAGACTAGAGGATCGCTTGAGACGGAAACGGTGGGGTGGAGCGAACTGATCCAGGAAGTTAGAAAACATGCCCTGTTTGTGTTCCCATTTGAATGGTATTGTTCAAGGATGCAAGCTCAGCTGGCTCACAGTATATTGTTTCAAGATTAATGATGGATCGCCGTTCGACTCTCCCATGGTAGTCACGGTCCCGCTCACCTCAATCCGAGCATGGTAAAGACCCGAATGATCACTCTGCGGATCTGAGAACTGAATAGTGACCTCAGCCCAGTCTGCTTTACGCCCCAGCCAATCCCACAGACGTTGAGCTCGCTGAGAAGGGATCGGTTTCAGGAGTAGACTTGCAAATTTCTGCAGCCCTTGTTCTGATCGTTTCACAACCTGACCGGATTTCTGATAGCGGAGCCAGTTCCATCCTTCCTTCATCCAGATTTCTCGCTCTGCAATTTGGGCTAATGGAGTCAATCCTGTCCAACCTCGATAATAGGGGTAAAGATCGTTTACTGAACCCTGAGCATGGATCAATGTGTCCAAAACTGTGGGGTCTAAATGTCCCCAAAACCGTCCTGCAGGGAGATCAACAAGCGTGGGTGCAAATCGGTGGCCGCCGAAGTGACTGGTCTGCCAGATCCGTAAGGTTTGATCAGCATACTCCTTGCGAAGACGTCGATATAAAGGCAGTCCAAATCGTCCGCAAGATAGATCATGATTGGCATGAGTACAAACTAAAATGTCTCGAATGGAATAAGTATCCTGTCGGTACGGTTCAAAAGACTCAAAACGTTCGCTCCGATTGGGACATCTGATCAGGAGCTCTGCAAGGGTAAGCAGTGCAGATTCAGGGATCAGAAACTCCTGTTTTTCCAGTTGAGCAAATAGGGATTTGGGTCGGGCATAATGGATCACTCGGATCCGATCAGACTGGCTGTACTCTCGATCAGGAGCAATCCCCATCAATCGAATCCGGATGCCTTGGCGTCGAGATCGGGTTTGAATCATCTTATTTAAAATCTCCAAAGAGAGATGATTCTGCCAGATCTGATAGGACCAAGGTTGAGGAGTTTCGATAACCAAGAATTGATCGTATACCCCTGCTGTGCCAATAGGATCTTCTCCGTTTGCTTTGGAAACAGCTGCACAGAATTGACACTCTTTAGAATTTTGATCCTGTTGCAGATCAAGTTTCATATTCAGCTCTCCTTTTGATCGTTGATCGAAAACATGGTACAACTTCCTTCCCAGTGTAAGACAGAATAGCTAATGCTAGAAGATGAGGTAAAAGCAGAATAAGAGCTACTCCATGATACGGGGGAAGGAACTATTGACATCAACCCTTGAGGTTTCAGTTAGAACAGGATCGATCACTTCGATCAATTACCACCGAAGAGCCTAAATTCAAACGGCTTCGTACAGGCGTAGCTCGATCCAGCTGCATCGAAGAAGGTGAAAACTGCCTCATAGTCACCCGGCCCAGAAATAATTAATAAGTCCGCAAGATCAGGCAAGGTCAAGTCAAATTCACAACTTGAACCTGGTTGAGTTGCGCTGCTGCAGTTTACATCCTCAGCTGAAAAGGAGTTGTCAATAAATCGGTCAATCATCAGATCAACAGATCCCCTCTCCGGATCGATAAAGAATGCCTGCAACTCTAGGGCGGGATCGGATGCAATGCCTTCAGTCCAGGTCACAGGCCCAGTGATCTCGATCTCACCGGTTGCAAGTGTAATCCGGCTAGGAACGTTGGCCAGCAGAGCATCAAGATCTTCACCAGTGGCTAGGTCTCCTGTATCTGTAACGATACATCCTACAATCGGAGTTGGAGTTGGAGTGGGTTCTGGAGTCGGAGTTGGCTCTGGAGTTGGGGTTGGAGGAGGTGCGGGGCTTGCGGTCCAACCAGAAACACAAGTTCTATCGCTCACCGTTCCTTCCGCTGAGGTGCTGCCGGTAAATTCACCAGCAATGACAAAGGGGCCTTCGAATAAGAAGGTCCCATCTGGATTAATATCTATACCACCGGTACTCCCCGATTGAAATGGCAGAGTGCAAGCCTCGCCTGTGTCAAGAAGCTCCCCTGGAAGAAGATCTTCAGTGAGAAAGCTAATAGAGGTGATCTGATTCAGATCCTCCGTAACTTCTGTAACTTCGAACTCAATTCCTGCCCCTGTCCAAGTGCCTGTGACGAGTTCTGAGGTCGGCGTTGGCGTTGGTGTCGGCGTTGGCGTTGGTGTCGGCGTTTCGGTCGGCGTTGGTGGTGGTGTTGGGGTCAGAGTAGGGAGGGGG
>CAZONZ010000307.1:0-5196 GCA_964581005.1 uncultured bacterium | reverse complement strand
CCTGGGGGCGGCATCCTTACCATCTGGGTCCGATCCGCAAAAGTTGGGAAGGATCACTGGCGATGGCACTGGTGAGTACAGTGGTGATTGGAAGTGTCTTGAGTTTTGTGTTTGGATCTTCGGCATTGATCTGGGGGGAAGCGCTTGGAGTCGGGATCGTGGCTACCGGGTTAGAGGTCTTTTCGTGGGGAGGGGTGGACAACATTACGGTGCCGCTGGCCAGTGGGGTATTGAGTTATTGGTTGTGCCAAGGGTTGATCTGACCCACATTAGGTTCAAGTCAGCAAAGTAGAGATCGACTAATAAGTTTGATTGTTCTAAGTTTGATTAGTACTAAGTTTGATTAGTACTAAGTTTAATTACTACCACCATTAACCCAGGATAGACCTCAAATGAACTGGATCAAAGACTGGAATAAAGTTTAATATTTATTGAGTTTTCTGATCCTTTTTGTAACACCTTCGCTATCCTGAGCCTAATACTCTCAAGGATCGATGAGTAAGATGGTTCAGGATTGTACCAATCAAATTGTGTCAGCCAAGAAGTAAGGAAGGAGAACATGTTGTATCCCTTGCTTTTTCATCTGGATAGGATCTCCAAAACCTATCTTATGGGAGAAGTGGAGGTTCAAGCTCTGAATCAGGTGGATCTGGATCTGTATGAAGGTGAGTTTGTTGTTTTGTTAGGGCCTTCAGGGAGTGGAAAATCAACGCTATTAAATATTTTAGGGGGGCTTGATCGGCCTTCTCAGGGGCAAGTGATCTTTCGAGATCATGATCTCACGTTGGCATCCGATCATACATTAACCCAATTTCGTCGGGAAGCGGTTGGATTTGTGTTTCAGTTTTATAACTTGATTCCTAGTTTAACAGCTCGTGAAAATGTGGCTTTGGTGACGGAGATTGCTATCGATCCCATCTCACCCGATGAGGCATTAGATCGAGTGGGGTTAGGGCATCGACTGGATCATTTTCCGGCTCAGTTGTCAGGTGGAGAACAACAACGAGTTGCGATCGCACGAGCCATTGCCAAACGGCCCCAAGTCTTGCTCTGTGATGAACCGACAGGTGCTCTGGATGTTGAAACCGGGATCTGGGTGTTAGAAGCCCTGCAGCAGGTGAATCAGGAGATGGGTACGTCAACGGTTGTGATCACCCACAATGCAGGAATTGCCGCGATGGCCGATCGGGTCATTTTGATGGGAAGTGGTCAAATTCGCCACATTCGGTGTAATGCCACCAAGGTTGATCCTCAGGCGTTGAAGTGGTGAGTGGGAGGGGTGATCATGCGAACTCTAGCCTCTCTTGATCGAAAACTATTCCAAGATTTGCGGCATTGGTGGGGACAAGCCTTGGCGATCGCGTTAGTGGTGGCGTGTGGGATCGCGAGTCTAGTCACAATGCTAAGTGCCTATCAGTCCCTTCATCTAACCCAAGCTGCCTACTATCAGCAATATCGTTTTGCCGATGTTTTTCTCTCATTAAAACGAGCTCCTGAAGCCTTACGATCCGATCTCGAACAGATCCCTGGTGTGAATCAAATCCAAACCCGGATCGTGGTCGATGTCACTCTTGATGTACCCGAATTACCTGAACCTGCAACAGGTCGACTGATCTCGATTCCCGAATCTCCACAGCCAATGCTGAATGATCTGTATATTGCTCAAGGACGCTATTTGGAACCAGGTCACCCTGAAGAAGTTTTAGTCAGTGAAACCTTTGCTGAGGCGAATCATTTGCAGATTGGAGATCGACTGGGGGCTGTGATCAATGGTCGTTGGCAACAGTTGCTGATTGTGGGGATTGCTCTTTCTCCAGAATATGTTTATGAGATCCGAGGCGCTGGCGATATTTTCCCAGACAATCGGCGGTTTGGTGTGATCTGGATAGGGCGGCAAGCTTTAGCAGCAGCATTTGATCTAGAAAGTGCGTTCAATCATGTTGCCTTAACGCTCTTACCCCATGCTTCGGAAGCGGTTGTGATCGATCAGTTGGATGAGTTATTTAAACCCTATGGTGGATTGGGAGCTTATGGACGACATGATCAGATCTCACATCGGTTTCTGTCGGAAGAGATCGCAGGGTTACAGGGGACAGCAACCTTAGTCCCTTCAGTGTTTCTAGGAGTTGCTGCATTTTTATTGCATATTCTCATGGCGCGTCTGATCAGCATCCAACGAGAACAAATAGCTGTGTTAAAAGCCTTTGGGTATAGTAACTTGAGTTTAGGAATCCATTATCTTAAGTTTGTGTTGATCATTGTTGGGATCGGAGCAAGTTTTGGGACAAGCTTAGGACTGTATTTCGGATCAGGAGTAACCCGGACCTACGCAGAGTTTTATCATTTTCCTTTGTTGCGTTATGAAGCTGAAGGCGGGTTGCTGATCACGGCCATTGGGGTCAGTGCAGGTGCTGCGGTCTTAGGGACATTAACAGCTCTGCGGCGAGCGGTGATCCTACATCCTGCAGAAGCGATGCGGCCTGAGCCTCCAGCTCGTTATCGACCGACTGTATTGGAGCAGTGGGGGTTGCAACAAGCGTTTCCAGTTGTAGGACGCATGATCCTCCGCAATCTAGAACGAAAACCGATCAATGCCTTACTTTCGATGTTAGCGATTGCTCTATCAATTGCACTACTGATCGTGGGTCAATATTTAGTTGGAGCCATAAATTATTTGGTCGATTTCCAATTTCAGCATGTCCAGCGCGAAGATCTAACGATCGTATTCAATGAACCGTTATCGCATCGAGCTCGTTATGAGATTAGTCGATTGCCAGGGGTGATTCGATCCGAACCTTACCGCATTGTTCCGGCTCGACTTCGGTTTGGACATCGTAGCTATCAAACTGCGATCACAGGCTTAGATCCCGATGGAGAATTGCGAAGGTTGGTTAATCAAGATTTTGGTGAAGTCACATTACCGCCTGAAGGTTTGATCCTGAGTCAGCAGTTAGCTCAGATCCTTGAGGTTGAAGCAGGCCAGGATCTTTGGGTGGAGGTTTTGGAAGGGAAACGGCCTGTTTGGATTCTACCGGTTGCAGGGTTATTAGATGATCTGATCGGGGTTTCGGCTTACATGGAGCGAGGGGCTTTGAATCAGTTAATGCAGGAAAGGAATCTCGTTTCGGGAGCTTATTTAACGGCTGATCAGGAGTCACTGGATCGGCTCTATCGATTATTAAAACAAACCCCTGCTGTGGCTGGAGTTGCGTTGCGGCAAGCAGTGATCCAAAGTTTTGAAGAGACAGTAGCCACAAGTATGGGGATCTTTACTGGGGTGTTGATTGTGTTTGCGGGGATCATTACGTTTGGGGTGATCTACAACGCTGCCCGGATTGCGCTGTCAGAACGGGGGCGGGAGTTGGCTACCCTGCGGATCATGGGCTTCTCACGGGGAGAAGTTGCAGGGGTGTTGTTGGGAGAACAAGGGGTGTTGATCGTGATGGCATTGCCGACGGGGTTTGGGTTGGGATATGGACTCTCGGCTCTACTAACACAGGTTTATGCTTCAGAACTCTTTAGACTTCCCCTGATCATCACGCCAACAGCGTATCTTTTAGCAAGTGGGGTGGTGGCGGTGGCAGCGGTGGGATCCGGTTGGATCATTCGTCAACAATTGGATCAGTTGGATTGGCTAGCTGTTTTGAAAACACGGGAGTAAAGCATGATGAAACCCACCCTTATTAGGGATCCCCAGACTCCTGAGTCATCAGGATCATCTGTGACCTCTGCTCCACGGCGAAAGACAGGATCAAAGCCGCCACAACAAGCTGGATCTTGGATGAAAACAGTGGGCTTGTGGACAGGTGGGATCACTCTGGTGGGTTTGATCGCGGCCTCCCTACGTCCCTCTCCCCTGCTAGTGGAGGTGGCCTACGTTGAACAAGGATCCCTGCAGATCACCATCGACGAAGAAGGCCGGACCCGCGTCAAAGAACGGTTTGTGATCTCAGCTCCTGTGACTGGACGCTTACAACGAATCGAATTTGAGCCTGGAGATCCGGTTACAGCGGGAGAACGCTTAGCCCAGATTGATCCCCTCCCCTTTGAAGCCTCTATTCAAACTCTACTGGCCCAAGTCCAAGAATGGCAGGCTCAACAACAGGGCGTTGAAACTCTACGTCCCAAAACTGAGGCGATTGCTCAAGCTCGATCCCAAATTGCGCTGACCCAGGCCCTAGTGCAAGCACGCAAGGCAGAAGTCGATCAAGCTGCTGCAGCTCTAGAGCAAGCGCAACGGGAACGACAACGAGCCCAAGATCTGGAGGGTGCTGGAGTGTTGGCTCGTGAGGAGAGGGAGCTCGCTGAACTAGAGGAATCTCTGCGTTTGAAAGAGTGGGAAACAGCTCAACAACAGATGCAAGCGGCTCAAGCCCAAGTGGCGATGGCAGAAGCCGATCTGACTCTCCTGCAATCCGAACAAGAGGATCCGGATTATCTTCTAGAGGTCTACGGATCTCGTATAGCTGCATTAGAGGCTGAACTGACTCGGTTACAAGATGATGCAGCTCGAACAGAGATCCGTGCCCCAGTTGGTGGCCAGATCTTGAGAGTTTGGCAAGAAAGTACTCAGGTGGTTACCGCTGGAACTCCGTTGTTGGAGATAGGAGATCCTCAGGATCTGGAGTTGGTCGTCGATGTCCTCTCCCAGGATGCTTTGCAGATCCAACCAGGGGATCCCGTCTGGATCGATTTGGGTGCTGAGCAAACGGTTCTGGCAGCAGAAGTTATCCGGATCGAACCTGCTGCATTTACCAAGATCTCTGCTCTAGGGGTGGAGGAGCAACGGGTGAATGTGATTGCGGATCTCGTGGATCCGGAGAGTTTGCCGTTGTCGTGGGGGGATGGGTATCGACTCGATCTGCAGATTGGGATCTGGGAAGCATCTGATGTTTTGAAGGTTCCGACCAGTGCTCTGTTTCGCTGTGACGGGATCTGGTGTGTGTTTACAGTTGTAGACGAGAGAGCTCAGCCGCAACCTGTAGAGATTGGCCCTCGTAATGATCAAGAAGCGGTTGTGGTGCAGGGGCTAAGCGTAGGTGATCCAGTAATTCTGTATCCCTCTGAGCAAGTGGAAGCGGGAATCCGGGTTGACTGGGGAGAACATTGATACTAACCTATCCACAAGGACAGAAATAAACTTTTAGCTATGCGGCGAAAGCCCCGCGCTCTCCCGTCAGGGGAGCGTCGGGATGT
>CAZONZ010000306.1:1787-5202 GCA_964581005.1 uncultured bacterium | reverse complement strand
TTTCTCGACTGAGGGCGCGGAGTAGCTCCTGTTGGCGTTGCACCCGTCCAATATCCCCTAGCTCATCCTGACGAAATCGAATAAACTGATGGGCTTGGGCTCCCGTTAACCGTTGTAATCCAGGTTCTAGATCAATAAATAACTTTTGAGTTTGATCCGTATACTGCATCCGCTCCGGCACATAGATTTCGACGCCACCAATAGCGTCAATCAATGCCTCGATCCCATCCGTATCGATCCGGACATAGCGATCAATCGGGATTCCTCCCAACAGCTGACTAATGATCCGAGCGGTGAGCACAGGACCACCGGCTGAGTGAGTGGCATTAATTTTGGTATGGCCGTAGCCCGGTAACAGAATGCGAGTATCGCGGGGGATCGATAATAACGCAACTGTGTTTTCGGTTGGATCAAAGCGGGCCAGCATGATCGTGTCACTCCGACCTGGGATCTCGCCGTCAGCATTGGCGGTTTGGGGGCGGGTGGCGTCAAACGTGTCGGTGCCCAGGATCAGGATGTGGAGGGCATAGTCAAGTTCAGCAGACTGAATCTGCTCGAAGCGGAATTCATTCTCATTAATCGCCCCTGGCATGATCTGCTGTGGGAGGAGGATGGCCATCATGGCTCCAGCTACACCTCCCACCACTGTGGTAAAGCCGAGCATGGCCCATAACCAGGTGCGACGGGATCGGTGGGCAGGAGATCTGGAGGCTGATTTGATCGGAGTAAAGGATGCCATGCAGCCAGACCCATTTGTTCAGAAAAATTTAATCAACTCCTGTCCCTGAGGGGTTTGGGGACATGTCAGAGTGAGTGTCACAGTTATCTTATCTCATTCAGTACAGGTGCTTTATGCAAGCGGTGATCCTAGCAGGTGGCAAAGGTACGCGACTTCGTCCATTCACCCGCCAGCAACCGAAACCCCTTCTCCCCTTGTTAGAGATCCCGTTTCTGGTTTGGATGATCAACCGCTGCCGCGAGGCGGGTTTAACCGATATTTTGATCACGTTAGGCTATTTGGGTGAACAGGTCGAGGCTTATTTTGGGAATGGATCCGCTTGGGGTGTCCAGATCCGCTATATCTATGAGTCCACTCCTTTGGACACCGCTGGGGCCATGGTTCTAGCCCAACCTTACTATACTGGCAATCCGTTGGTTGTCTTTAATGCCGACATCTTGACCGATTTAGATCTGGGATCCTTAATGGCATGGCATCAGCAAACTGGAGCCCAAGCCACCTTAACGCTGACACGAGTTGCCGATATTACTGCCTACGGTCTAGTGGAGATCGACCCCAATCTGCGGATCCAATCCTTTCGAGAGAAGCCAACACCAGCTGAAGCTGCCCAGATCACAACCGATACGATCAATGCAGGAACTTATGTACTGGATCCCAAGGTGTTTGACGCTTATCCCTCTGGAGAACCTCTCAGCTTTGAGCGGCGGGTCTTTCCGGATCTGCTGGAGGCAAACCAGTTGATGATGGCTTATGTGCATGAGGGCTATTGGCGGGATCTGGGTACTCCAGCAAGTTACTATCACGGTCAGCTGGATATTTTGACGGGAAAGATGGCCAAATTTCCGTTAGGAGATGAAGTGAAGGCTCAGTCAGGAGTTTGGATCCACCAGGAAGCAGAAGTGATGTCAGGAGCTCAGTTGGATCCTCCAAGTTATGTGGGAGCCTACAGCAAGATCGGGGCTGAAGCGGTATTGCCTGCGGGAACCATTGTTGGCAACCATTGCTGGATCAATCGCCGCTTAGAATCAGGGATCTATGCTCCAGGAACCCTAGCCGTTTGATCGAATAGCTTCCGGTTGCTTTCTCGAATCATCATCCCTGTCAGAACTCCCCCTCAAACCCATCAATCCCTTCAGATCGAATGTTTTGATGATTGACCCTCTCAGCTTTGGGAATCAGTTTGTTGGGACAGGGGAGGGGTTTTGCCTTCCAACTGGAGGAATAGATTAGACAGGATTTGCTCTCGTTGGGGGGCTGTTAAGGATCCTGCTATAGAGGGTGGAAAATAGGGCATGGCCAGTGTTGCTCGATCACTCACTTCGGCTTGGTGGTGCTTCTGCTGGATGCGTCGGGATCGTTGCACAATATCTGCCGCTGTTGCAGGTTCCAGTTCGGCAGTCTCGGCTAGCCATTGGGTGATCGCCTCCAGATCAGGATCAAACCGGAATCGATACATATAGATCAACATACCAACCGATAACACAATACCCACAGCACTAGCCAGATAAGCGGCCTTGATCGGAGTATTGCCCAGATAGGCTACGGCTGAAATTCGTAAGATCTCATAGGGGATTCGGATCAGGCTATAGCCCAATAGATAGGTCCAGACCCAGGTTCCATCCTTGAGCTTGGGAGCTTTCCAGAACATCCCGATCAAGATCGCAAATAAGACCAAATTCAACACACTTTCATATAAAAAGATCGGATGGTAGGTCTCAAACTGGGAATAATCGATCCCACGGGCTTGATCCACCACTCGTGCTTCAGGAGGAATAAACTCCTTCAGAGGCCAAGCGCTATCCGGCGGGATCGGGGCACCATAGGCTTCTGCATTAAAGAAATTCCCCCAACGACCAATCGCCTGACCCAAGATCAAACTCGGCACCAAGACATCTGCGTACTTCCAGCCATTGATCCCAGTCCAACGGCAGTAGAGATAAAGAACCAATGCCCCTGCCAGGATCCCGCCGTGAATAATGATCCCGCCCTGCCAGATCGCCAAAGCCGCGAGGGGATTGCCTGAATACTCGTCCCAATGAACTGCAACGTAATACAACCGTGCGCCCAAAAATCCACCCAACACAAGAGCCAAAGCTAATTGCTCAACCCGTTCCGATGCTTTATCGGGTTCGGGTTCTAACCGTCGCTGCTCAGCTAAATACTTGGCCAAAAATAACCCTACCAATACCGCTGCTGCCATCAGAAGACCATACCACCGGATTCCCGATCCTCCCACCAAGGGCCAGCCATCGGGAAACTGAAAGACAAAGGGGCCAGGGGATCGCAGCACTAACCCCAGGATCACATCACCATGAAGCGCAAGCCCATCTGACATAGCCAACCATCCAAATCCAACTATCCAAATCCAACCCTACCGTTTATCCGAACTCCCTAATTCCACAGGACATCGCTAACGCCACGCACCGCTTGGATCGCCTGAACTCGCTAATCCCGCAGAACATAGCCAACCCCACGCACCGTTTGGATCAGTCGCTTTTCACCCTCTTGTTCAACCTTGAGACGCAGGTAGCGAATGTAAACCTCGATAATATTGGAGTCGCCCATAAAGTCGTACCCCCAAACATTCTCCAAGATCTGCTGTCGCGTCAAGACCTGGCGAGGATGTTCCATCAAGTAGCGCAACAGATCAAACTCCTTCGCAGTCAGTTCAATCCG
>CAZONZ010000306.1:0-1687 GCA_964581005.1 uncultured bacterium | reverse complement strand
CGATTGCCTGTACTGCGGAGGCGGCGGCAGATCTCTAGACCAGAGATCCCAGGCAACATCCAATCCAATAACACCAGATCGGGAAGCTGTTCACGAGCCGCAACCAGACCCGTCGGCCCATCAGTGGCCAGCGTCACTCGATAGCCCTCATAGGTGAGCTCGACTTCCACAAAGCGGGCCAGCTTCGCCTCATCCTCGATCACCAAAATATGTCCCTTTGCGTTGGTTGAGTTGGAACCCGACATGGCCACACTCCCACTACAGGTCACTTGCCTTGCGAGCGGCTGATCTCATGACTCAAGCCACAAGTCCAAACCCGCGTCTTGATTCTACTCTGACTCGTTGACTTGATCTGAAAGATTAGCCTACTCTATATTCTGTGCTCCAGGTGAGACTAACATGCTAGACTTGTCCACCGTAGGTTGGCTTCTGAGGGAACCTAGCGTTATGTCAGATTTGGACGCTGCTGCAATTAAAGCCGAGTTAAAGGCAAGAAACCTACTCCCTTCTCATCAGAGTTCTGATCAGCAGATCCGGGACACTTCATCGAAGGAGGAGGCTCACCTCCGCAATATCGCGTTTCAGATTGTTGATGGTGACTTGTCTAGCTTAGAAGTTGAGGAACTTGATGAAACTGGGAAGGAAAAAGTTGCCTCCATGGTTAGTCAGCTGATTTCTCGTCGATCAAGAGCATCGCTTCGTGAGTTGGAGGAAGCTAATCCTTTTGCCGATATTCTAAGTTCTAGCCTCATTCGAGACGGATCTACAGCAGGAGAGTAGGGGATGAGTGATGGCCTTGGTGGTGGAGCAGGTCTAGACAAGATTGTGTCTATGCGCAAGAAACGGATTAAGTTGATCCGTAATCTAGAGCGATCACGTAATAGCTGTATCTTTGTATTATGGAATAAATTTGACCAACTCAAGCTGAGTGATTTCTTTACGCTGGCAGATATGCTTGAGGACGAAAATCCGACTAAAGATATAGAACTTATTCTACTAAGCTTAGGAGGGAGTGGGGAAGCTGGATATCGTATTGGTCATGCATTCCAACAATGGTCGAAGAGGAAGGGTGTTTCATTCCGAGTGATTATTCCCTTATATGCAAAGAGTGCAGCTACGATACTCTCTCTGGGTGCAGACGAGCTTGTAATGGGTCTTCAGTCTGAAATGGGTCCGATAGATCCTCAGTTTCGCAAACTCGATAGACATGGACGATGGAGATACATACCCGCTATGGCTGTGTTTGATGGCCTCAAGCTGATATCAGAATATATCGACAAGATTCCTGCCATGAGTAGATTCTTTGAGGAGACAAGTAGAAACGAGAGACTTGCATTAGACGATCTGGGTATTCTTGAGCGTGCAAGAGAATCAGGTAAGCAGTATGGGGAAACCTTGTTGGGAGAAGGAATGATGCATCAAGACAAGGAAGCTGCGAGAAAAAGTGTCGAACGGTTATCTGATCATTACAAGTACCATGGTCATCTCATTGATATGTTTGAAGCAAAAAACTTACTGCAGTTGACAGTTAATTATTGTGAAGGAGAGCCATGGAATTTGATCAAATCGGTTCGCAACGAATATGAACGTTTTGTGGGTCAACCAGGTCTTCTGCCAGGAGCTATTATTACTTCGGCAATTGAGACTGCTAACCTACGAAAATGGCGATATGTCTCGACAGAGGAAC
>CAZONZ010000305.1:0-5238 GCA_964581005.1 uncultured bacterium | reverse complement strand
AAACAGGTCGTTTGACGGTGCAATGTGACGAGTTGTGGAGCTTTGTAGGTTTCAAAGGAAGTGGTAAGACCAACGCAATTGAACGATTGAACAACACATTGAGGCAGAGAGTCTCTCGGCTTGTCAGGAAGACCTTATCGTTCTCCAAAAGTTTGGAGAATCATATTGGGGCAATCTTCTATTTTCTCCATCACTATAGTGCATCCTTACCTCTATAGGACTACCCAAGAGCATGATCAGTCAGAAGCGAGTTCTCGTCATTGATGATGAATATCGAGTCGGGGAAGCCATTCGGATCACATTAGAAATAATGGCAGGATGGGACGTACTCATGGCTAACTCTGGAGCCGAAGGAATTCAACTCGCTCTAACGGAACAACCCGATCTGATCTTGCTGGATTGGATGATGCCGGATCAAGATGGCCTCATGACCCTGAATCAGTTGCAAGCCGATTCCCGTACCGCTAGCCTGCCCGTAATCATGTTGACAGCCTTTCAACCCCCTGAAGCTCCAGAGGCTTTAACGAAGCTAGGCGTTCGAGCAGTGATCACGAAGCCTTTTGATCCGATTACACTCGCTGAGCAGATTGCTGGTATACTGGGCTGGCCTTTGATCGAATAGAGATCCAAGGCTTATTTCTGATACACCTAAACAAAAAGATTTAAAAATATAACGACTCTATTCCTGATACCCCATACCCCTTCTACGATCGCCTCCCCAGGGTTGAGCTATGACTTTTCTGATCCAAGTTCACGGGATCGATGGTAAGCAGCTTCAATGGCTTGCATGAGTGTGCCTCGGATCCCAGCTTGCTCCAAAACATGAATCCCTGCGATCGTTGTGCCTCCTGGACTGGTCACTTTATCTTTAAGCAGGGCTGGTTGCATCTGTTCCTGCGCCAAAAGTTGACCCGTTCCGATCACCGTTTGAATAGCAAGTTGAGTGGCCATGGGACGAGGAAGACCCACTCGCACTCCCCCATCGATCAAGGCTTCAAGGATCACTGCGAAATATCCTGGACCCGATCCGGCCAGAGCTGTCACAGCATCCATTTGGGTTTCAGAAACCTGGAGGACGGCACCTACTGATTGAAAGAGTTGAGTGGCGTGATCCAATTGCTCAGACGTGACTCGTTGACCCAGACTCAAAGCGGTCATCCCTGCTCCCACTAACGCAGGAGTATTCGGCATCGCTCGGATCACAGCTTGATCGGGAAATGCAGATTCAAGTTGTCTCAACCCAATCCCGGCCATGATCGAGATAATCAGTTGAGTGGACTCTTGAACGGGTGTGGATTCTGGTGCGGAGGAAAGTTCACGATCATGAGGATCATGATGTGTAGAATCATCGGTTGAACGAACTAGTGATGCTAACTCTGAGAGTTGCTGAACTAGAGTTGGAAAAACTTGAGGTTTGACTGCGATCAGGATGATCGGGGCCTTGAAAGCTGCTTGATTGTCCGCCAAGGCTGAAATCCCAAACTCTCGAACCAACTCGGATTGTCGGGCTGGATCGGGTTCACTCACCCCAATCGTTTCTGGTGAGAAGAGTTCAGCTTGGACAAAGCCTTTGATCAAGGCCGAGCCCATCGCTCCTCCCCCGATCACAGCCAAATTCACCATAATTCAACGTTGAAACAGTTGAAAGACAAACTCATTCAATCCAAACTCACCAAAACAGGTTAGGTCAATAACCCATTTTAGGGATCCGTGGTTTCCAACCCAACCCTTTACCCTTGATTAGCGCTGGCCGACGGCAGGCACCATATCGGGGTAGCTGGGGGAAGACCAGATCGGAGTGGGGATGTTCATGGGTCGCTGCTGAGCATGACCGGATGGCATCATGGGCATGGATCCCGGTGTGGTCACGGTCACGCAGCTAGGAGTAAAAAGGAAGATATTTTCTCCAATCCGCTCCTGATGGCCATCAATGGCGTAGGTTCCACCCGCCACAAAGTCAACTGAACGCTGGGCGTCCGCTGGATCCATCAGCGTCAAATTCATGATCACTGACTTGCGATCCCGCAGATGCTGGACTACTTGAGCCATTTCATCAAAACTGCGGGGTTCTATGACTACCACTTCGCTAGAGATCGACTGGTTCACAGTGGGCAACCCAATCACGTTATTTCCACCATTATGGGACAAACTGCGCTCATTACGGGAGGAGCGCCGGGAGCGAGGTGCAGATGTAGCAGCTGGATCAGACCATTCCTCTGGACGTCGCCGCCGATCGGCTTCAGCTCGCCATTGCCGATCGCGCATGGATGTAGCCGCCTGTCCACCCAACATCATGTCTGCATCATCTTCGATCTCAAGCTCAGACAGGGGTTGAGTTGGACTTGAACTGCCTCGACGAACTTGATGATCATCGTAGAGGGTTTGATAGTCTTCACGACCCTCGATCGGATATTCATCCAACCCATCCACAGGGTCCGTAAATCCCACAAAATCTTTGACCTTACTCCAAATTCCATTCATCACAAGGATCCTCACAACGGTGAACTTCGACTTGAGTTGCCGCAGAGCATAGGTGCAGACAACATTCTCGATCATTGCGCATCCACAAAAGGCTTAACCCATTGGGTTTGCCTCACTTGCTCCCATAACTGCCAGTTCCTCACTCAGGCAGGGTCTCCAGCAAGCTTCAGTAAGTGTACCGACGTTACTGAGAGTTGTCACCCTACCGAACGCGGCCCTACAGACGGCTGGGATCAGGAGCAAAGGTTTCCTTAGGAAAACATCTTAATAGCAATGCTATGCTTCGTCACGATTGGTGTGGATATATTTACTTTTCTTGCGAATTCCTCAGCGTCACCTCCTCTCAGACAGTCTTGAGGCTCAGTTTGCGTACAAAATAATACAGATCGCAAAAAGAATTAACCCTCTGCTTTCCGAAGCATCATTGAAATTAATGCTCTCTCAAGGATAAAGACAAACCTTCACACTGCTCAGCCTTCTTGCCTTGAACTTCTCTTAATGTCTTGTTAAAGAAAGGCTGATCCTGCAGATCCATTCAGGCCAAGGCTGCTCGATCGGGAGTTGAAGCCCCAAACAGAAATCGTCCGATCCGAATCATGGTTGATCCGGCTTGAATAGCAAGTCGGTAATCCGCAGACATTCCCATTGAGACAACGCGGATCTGAAGGGGGCGAGGTAGAGACATTTGATTGATATGAGCTTTGAGATCCGCCACACATTGGAATAGCTGGAGGCTTTCGGTAGCCGTCAACCCTAAGGGCAGGATCGTCATCAATCCGGCTACCTGAAGCTGGGCAAGCTGACTTATCTGAGGAAGGTACTGTAGCAGCTCAGGAATGGTCCAGCCGTATTTTTGCGGGTCAGGGGCGGGCTTGACCTGGAGACAGATCTGAGGAGGATTTTGCAGGCTCTGAGCTCGTTGATCAAGCTGTTGGGCAAGCTTCCAACTGTCTACACTATCGATCCAGTCAAACAGCTCCAACGCCACTTTGATCTTGTTCGTTTGGAGATGCCCGATCAGGTGCCAGCTGATGTCGCTGAGATCCTGAAGGGCTTGGAGTTTAGGTTGGGCTTCCTGAATCCGGCTTTCCCCGAAATGGCGAATGCCTGCGGCGTAGGCGGCTCGAATATGGTCAGCTGAGTATCCTTTACTGACGGCCATGATCTCAACGTGTTCGGGGAGTTCAGCTCGAATCTGCGCCACCCGTTGCTGGATCTGGCTAGGATGGATCCCCTCCTCCATGGTCATTCCAACCACTACTCCGTCAGGAGGGCAGGTTGAGTCAACGCTTCTGGACGAGTAATGATGGCACGAGTACCGGGAGCTAGCTTCCGGACATATTCCAGCTGAACCACTTCAGGGGTTTCTTCCAACGCTTCGGCCTGCAGTCGGATCGCTTCAGCCTCTCCCGAAGCCAAAATGATGGAGCGTTGTTTTTCCAGCTCAGCTTTCTCGACCAGGAAGCGTTCCCGTTCTTTCACTTGTTCAGCAATCTGCTTCTGCTCAATGGCGGTCTGGAACTGATCGAAGAACTTAACATTCCGCAGCAGAACGTTTTGGAGGATCAAGTTGTTTTCATTAAAGATCTCAGTCAGTTGGCCTTCAACATTGACCTGGATCTGCTCCCGTTCATCCGAAAAGACTGCGATCGCTCGGTGCAGGGCTAGCTCGTTGCGCATAACCGTCCGAACTTCAGGGCGCACCACCTTATCAATGTAGGTAGGACCGATCGTTTGGTGCAGCTGTGAGACTTGATCGGGATCAACCTGGAAACGGACTGACACATCCAAAATGATCTGCTGACCGTCCGCACTCAGCACCCGCAACGCATCATCCCCCTGAATATTCCCTTCCGATCGCTGCGAAGCCATCGTATACGTTTGGGTGCGGACATCGTAAAAGATCGGGGTTTCAATAACCGGGATCAAAAGGTGTAATCCTTCTTGGAGAGGAGTGGGTTTAAGACCTGTGATCGAGTTAAATACAACGGCTCTCGCCCCTGCAGGCACCACAACCAAGCATTGCAGCGCAATCGTGGCCACGATCAGCAGTAAGACCCCCCCAATGAGCGGGATCCAGGAGAGGTTAGGGAGTTCAAAATCGGAACGAGGATGAGCTGATTTCACGCGAGACTCCAGTTCAAAGCAAACACACTGTGACGTACTCCCGGCACCGATGCAAGCATAACGGTGCGGGCTTCTCCCACGGCACGAGTTTTACCTCTGGCTAGCCGATTCGAGCTTTTTAGAGTGAGGAAGACGCCCAGCCCCACTGTTAATTGTTTCTCCACACGGGAGGCTTGCTAGCTTGGACAATCCACTTTTCAACCTTGGAAACGTATTCCTGCTATGGGTGTCTACTCCAGTTGTCGGGGTGGAACCCAATAATTACAGGCACAGTAAAGACCTGCTCAGTCATAATGTACCACAACGTGGAAGGGTAACGGTGTCCGTCTTGAGGCGGTAGATTGAGCAGCAAGACTCCCCTGATTCGGGCACTTCGGGGGCATCGAACCCCCCCAGTGCCCCTGGCTCTCATCCCGACGCTCCCCTTCGGGAGAGCGCGGGGCTTCCCGCCGATTAGCTAAAACAGTCAGCTTGGAGGCAGCAACTCAAGGACCAGTGCTGTCCTCTTAACGCATGAGTCGCTGGATCAGGGATCTCATCAAGAGGGTTTCAACCCTTACCAGAAGGTCATTACGCATTGACATCCTCTCCCAGCAACCCTATCGGGTATGCAGGGAGATTCCTGGAGTC
>CAZONZ010000304.1:0-5252 GCA_964581005.1 uncultured bacterium | reverse complement strand
AGCATGACCACAGGTAACTTCCGCGTCGTGGATCCTTTGCGGATCGCCCGTAGAACCTCAAATCCACTCATATCTGGCATGATCACATCTAAAATCACGACATCCGGCAGATTCTGTTGCAGAGCAGAGAGGGCTTCTTTTCCATTGTGAGCTTGGGTCGTTGCAATGCCACCCTCGTGCAAGGCTTTACAGATCATTTCAATCTGGGTCTGGACATCGTCCACAACTAATGCTCTCATCACCGATTTTGCTCCTTTCCGATCCACCGATCCACTCTAGTACTACCATGAGCCATTTTAATCTAGCTAAAGGTTTCCCCAGATCACTCAGGGAACCAACAACCCTACCCGTTAGACAGAGGATCCAAGAGAAAGTTGCTCTGTTCCAGTCTAGGTCTACCCCTCAGATCATAGAACGCGGGATCCATCCTTGCCTGACCAGACATAGCGATCCAGAAGGGTTGTGGAGGCTGCCATAGTTGCGTTTCAGGTGTTCACTCGGTGCTAGAGGAATGGTGGATCTCAACTTCGGGAGGAGTCGATCCGGGGGCAGGATGCAAGTTTAAGCGGCGCAAGATCCCCCACCCTTGCAGGGCTTCGAGCATCGCCTCTCGCACAACAGGAACGGCTTCTTGATCCAGCGCTAACCGCAAATAGTCGATCGCCAATTGAGTTTGATCTGGTTGAATCTGATCCTGCTGGATCAGGGTTTGGAGGCGGCGCACTCCAGTCAATCGTTTGAAGGCGTCGGGCGAAGCTACGTCACTGAGATAGCGATCAAATTGGGCCACCGATCGTTCCCGTTGACGTTGCCACCATTCCCAAAGCAATAAGCTGAGGATCGCTAAGGTTGCTAAGCCCTGTACAATAGCTCCGGTGGTTAACCAGGGTTGGGTAGATTCAGCCCAAATCGACACGATCGTGTAAGTGCCAAGGGTCGCCAGCAGTCCACCCCCCACAGCCAGGATCAAGGGAGCGTAAGAGCTCTGAACAAGTCGGCGGATCTGTTGCCAGCGTTTCCAGCCCCTGGGTTCCTGAATGGAATGGATCAATAACATGATGATGGATCCCACACTTAAGGCGATCCCGATTTGCCATTGCCATAACAGTAAGATCCCTAGCACCATAGCTAGGGTTGCAGTCAAGATCCGTCTGCTGGTTTGAGGATCTCGGCCTCCTGAAGCATAAGGCGTCGATCGGTTCAGTTGAGTGGCCCACCTAGCCAGGGACATGCGGGTGATCTGATTGACTTGCTCCCAGTGGTATTGCCAGGGAACTCGACGCAATTGTTTCCACCATTTCTGAACCCATTCACTCACCGATCGTGTTTTCCTCTCCACTGCCGCCTTACCTTTCTACCGAGTCTTGGTTTGAACCGAGATCCTGTTGATTCAGATCTTCAGGACAGATCATGTGAATCTACATGTCCGAGATGGGTCAGCAATCCGCTATCGTTTCCATCACTCTTCAATCGATTCAGCAACTGCAGCGAAATGAGGCTCCTGATGGCCATCTGAACAGGGATCGGGCTGTGCAGCGGAGGTTTCAACCCCGTAAAACTCGATCCGATAATTATGGATCTTGGTGTCGGTTAAGCGCTCAACCGTTTGCAGTAATGTGTCAGGGAGACTGATCTCCACATCCAGGATCCGGTTGCTATCCATACAGTTAACGTGACTGTGGGGATGGGGACAGCTCCCGTAGCGGCGGCCATCGGCTCGATCTAAGCATTCAATCACCTGATGGCTGGCCAAGGCTTCCAAGTTCTGATAGACAGAGGTGTGCCCGATCGGTTTGCCCTGGCGGTTGAGCAAGTCATAGATCTCACGGGCGGAGAGATGTTCCCCTGACTGCCATAACAATTCTAGGATGTAGCGCCGCTGCCGACTCAGGCGCAGATTCTGCTCTCGACAGCGATCAAAAGCTGCTTCCAGCGAGGTGATCGGTTGCGTCATACCATTCACAGGAGGGAGGGCCAAACAGACAAAGATGGATACCCGATCGAATCGATTAGGGCATCCCTACTAAGGTAACATTGATCTTTGCCATGATCTCTGTAATTGCGAGGCTACCCGTTGCTAAGGCTGGGAACCTAAGCTGAATGGCTACCTCGATCCCTAGGAGGTTGACCCTCACTAAACAGTTGTGATCTCTTTCTCTTTCTCGGCGAACAGTTCGTCCACTTTTTTGGAGTAGCGATCCGTCAATTTTTGGATCTGATCTTGGCGAGTGGCAGATTCGTCTTCGGAGATCTCGGATTTTTTCTCCAGTTTGCGAGTGCTGTCAATGGCATCGCGGCGAATGTTGCGGATCGAGACTCGTCCTTCTTCCGCCATCTTGCCAACGGACTTGACTAGCTCCTTGCGCCGTTCCTCGGTGAGAGGTGGGATCAGGAGGCGGATGACCTTGCCATCATTGCTGGGGTTGAGACCCAGATCGGACATTTGGATGGCCTTTTCGATCGTTGGGAGGGAGGAGCTGTCGTAGGGCTGGATCGTGATCGTGCTGGCATCCGGTGTATTGATGTTGGCGAGGGATTTGAGTGAGGTGGGGACCCCGTAGTACTCCACCTCGATGCGATCTAGCAAACTGGTACTAGCGCGACCTGTGCGGACGGTATTGAAGGAGCGTTGGACAGATTGAACTGCCTTTTGCATGAGGTCTTCGGCTTCAGCGATATCCATCTCGATCCTCGATCACTAACCTGCAGACTCAGTCCAGCTCTAGAGCAAGCTGGCTGGGCATAACTTCCCTATTGTACAGTGCTTAGGCCAGCCTCATTCAGCCCTTGCGTGGATCAGCTTCCGTCATCATCAATCCAGTTGCGGATCAGGTGCGTACTATCGATAAGACAAACGTTTGAGTCTTGCTTCCACCTAGCACGCGATATTTGATCTACGTGTGTGCTCGATTTTCTAAGGAGCTTACCATGAGACGAAACCCTGAATAACTTCTGTTGATCTGCACCCTCTGTTCCCGCATGTTCCCCTCCAGACACTGGGTTGATGAATCAGGCTAGATTGATCACACTAGAGATCACTCCAGCCAAGCCGAGGCTTCGGTCGAGGTTCGATCAGCCCACAGATCGGTCAGCTTAGCTCCCAACTAGGCCTGTATCTCATGAAACCGCTTGGTTCACATCCTGTTGCTTTCGATCCAACTTCAACTGACCTTGAGTTGATCCAGGCGTTGCGAATCGGGCAGCGCTCAGCTTTGACCCTGCTCTATCAGCGCTATGTGCGTCTGGTTTACACCATTGCGATGCGGATCTTGAACAATGCTCAGGAAGCCGAGGATCTGACCCAGGAGATCTTTGTCATCTTTTGGCAGAAAAATGGGTTTGATCCGAATCGGGGTTCCTTGAGCAGTTACCTGGGTCTGCTCACGCGATCGCGGGCGCTGGATCGGAAGCGGTCTCAAGGAAGCTATCAAACCTTTCTGGATCGCTACCAACAGAACGCATTCAGCACACCCGCTGCGGTCCCCTTTGATCAGATCTTTTTGAATGAGCGTCGGGAAACCGTGAAACAGGCTCTGGCTGAGTTACCGGAGGCGCAACGCCATATTTTAGAACTGGCCTATTACGAGGGACTGAGTCAAGCGGAGATCGCCAACACGTTGGATCTACCTCTCGGTACCGTCAAGACCCGTTCCCGGCAGGGCCTATTGAAACTAAGACGCCGCTTGGGAACCATTCTGGGCTAACCATCATGATCGACGACTTAACCCTTCACCAAATCCAGGAGCTCGCAGCCGGGTATGTTCTAGGCGATCTCGATGCCGAAGAGACCCAGATGCTCGAAGCGGTGCTCCAAACCTACCCCGAACTGCAGGTGGAAATCGATCGGTTCTTGGCAACGCTGGGCCTGTTCCCCCTAGCCCTAACCGACTGTGATCCTCCCCCTCACCTGGAAGCTGCAATCCTGCAGGCCAATGAGAGCGCGCTGCACGAAGCGGCCCAATCAAGCTCATTCTCTCTCCCTGCTGTTCCATCTTCACCAAACGTTGCTCCAGACTCCTCCGAGATCCCATCAGCTCCCCAGCCCGTTTCAGGATCGTCCCAATTACCCCAATCCCGCCCTCAAGTGACGTCAGTTTCCCCTCGATCCACGGCTCGCCGGGATCATCTCCAAACCTTGCGCCGATCCTGGATCCTTTGGGTTGGGTTAGGGGCTGGACTTGTCGTGAGCATCTTGGGATTCAACAACTTCCAGCTACGCCAACGTCTGCAACTGGCTCAGCAACCTGATGATCCCGATGTGGTGGCTCGTCTGCTGCAACGCCCTAATCCAAAACTGATCCCCTTGACGGGGTCGGAGTCGATCGCGCCGGAAGCCAGTGGCAGCATGGCCTTCATCGCTGGACAGTGGCAAGAAGTTGTGGTCACCCTCAGAGATCTGCCAGTTCCGCCACAGGGCCAGATCTATCGCCTATGGGCTGAGTTTGATGATGGCAACGTGATCCTCTGTGGTGAAATCCAACCCGATCCCACCGGAACCTTCGTGGCCCGCTTCGAGCCAACCGATCTACCGAACCAAGGATCGGGGCTGAGTGATGTCTTTGCAACCCTTGAGAACTCAACCGATCCCCTCCAACCCACTGGCCCTATTGCTCTTACTGGTGTCCTTTGATCTGCATCCAAGTGATATCAGTCAGCTGAGAGGTCGAGGTCTCTAACGCACAGCTTCGTAGGTACCAAGATCCGTAAACTCGCCGGGTAGAAACACGGTCACGGGTAGCGATCACAGCTCTGGATCGGGGCGTCTGTTGCTTTTTGTAACAGTTTTGTTGTGTTATATGAACAAACGTTCTGTCCTTGTCACTGGCTCTGATGCTCTGACTTAGGATTTCCTTAAGCTTCAGACTTCAGCAAGCTTGATGATTTAGTTCCCAATCCTAGTTCTACGTTTAGAGAGCGGCGAGTTGTGACGATGACAGAAGAGATGCGTTACCGAGTCCAGATCTTGGCCCGATGCATGGGCAGTGCCTTGAATTTAGGACAACCGTTGAAGGTCGAGATCCACTACAAGACCAAACTCTAGGCAAGATCTTACTTGAGTCTGGTGGTCACGAGAGCCCAAATCTGATCTTCGAGAGTGGGATCGCCACAGTCAAGCCAGATCAGATCAGGGGTGCGCCGAAACCAGGTCAGCTGTCGCTTCGCAAATTGGCGGGTATGTTGAATGATCAAGTGCTCTGCCTGCTCAAGATCGATCGCTCCAGCCAAATAGCGGCTGAGTTCGCCATATCCCA
>CAZONZ010000303.1:0-5278 GCA_964581005.1 uncultured bacterium | reverse complement strand
ACCAGGAAAAGCCGCCCTAAAAGGGCGGGGCTTGTATCCCATTGATTTTGGTCAAGATGGTTCAGGACAGTGCAGAGTAATCGTTCTCATTTTGCTCTGCCATGGTTAGCATTACCGTCTCACGAAGACTTGAGTAAGTAGTCAGGAAGGATCAAAACTATGTAATCTCCGATGTAGGAGAGAAGGTATTATCAAACCCAACAAAAGAAGTATGAGCTGCACGGTGACGATACTGGGACCAGAGGGCAAATTGAAAGCTGCAGATCCGATCATCCCCAACACGGCACTGATCCCGCCAAGCATCATGGCAAGGGGGACATAGCGAGTAAATCGCTGACTCAGAATGCGAGCGGTACAAGCTGGGATCACAATAAAGGCACTCACCAGTAATACCCCAACCGATCGGATCGAAAGTCCCACCACCAGAGACAGCAATACGACAAAGATCCAACGGTGGGTCCGAGTTGCTACGCCCTGAGCCCTGGCCAAGGGTTCGTACAAGGTCGAGATCATCTGGGCTTTCAAGGTCAATCCCAAGTAAACGACACAGATCACCAGCAACCCCCCACTTAGCCAGAGGTCGGTGCTGCTGATCCCCAGAATGTCGCCAAACAGGAGCTGCGTTAAACTCCCCCGATAGGCATCTGTGAAAGTCAGACCGATCACCGCCAAAGCCAGAGAGGAGGAGTAGACAATATTCAAGACCGCATCTGTGGCTAGACGACTTCGCTCTAACAGCCAGGTCACCCCCAGACCAAAGATCACCGCAAACGGTAGCAACACCCAGCGCGGATCCAGTCCCAACAACAATCCCATCACCAGTCCTAATAGAGCTGAGTGCCCCAGCGCATCACTAAAAAACGAGAGTTGCCGCAAGATCGCAAAGCTCCCCAGTAATCCTCCCAGCAATCCCGTCAAGATCCCCCCGACCAAGGCCCGCTGCATAAACGGCAGCGCCAATAGCTCCAGGATCCGGTGTAACTCTTCCATAATTAGCGACAGCGATGGTGATAACGAATGAAATCAGGTCCATACGCAACGGTGAGAGTCTCCGGAGATAACGTTTGGGCAGGAGATCCCTGACACAAGAGGGTCCGCCGCAAACACAGGACATGATCACAATGACGACTAACCATATCCAGATCATGGGAGACCTGCAGAATCGCCCAACCCATGGATCGCCTCAATTCTTCCAAAAGCTGGTAGAAGTCTCCCTCCGCCTGCAGATCGAGCCCTGCTGGGGCTTCATCCAGGATCAATAGACGCCGAGGCCATACCAGACAGTAGGCCAATAGAACCCGCTTGGTTTCACCACCACTTAATCCAGCTAAGGATCGATGCAGCAAATGTAGAGCATTCACCTGATCCAGGGCCTGTTGGATCCCTCGGAAACGGGCTTGTCTACGAGTCCAGGGCCACTGCGGTCCTAGCGATCCCCAGCCCAACCCCACGAATTCAGCCACCGTCATCGGCACACTGGCATCAAACTGAAAGCTCTGAGGCAGGTAAGCGATCTGCTCGCGGATGGAGGTGGGCAGCTGACCTGTAGCAGTCATCGGGCTCCCCAACACAGAGATCGAGCCCCACTGACGGGGTAGGAGCCCAAGGATCGCCTGCACTAGAGTGCTTTTCCCCGCTCCATTGGGACCGATCACAGCGGTATTGGATCCGGCTTGCAACTGAAAGGACACATCCTCCACAGCCACCTTCGATCCCCGCCTCACGGTTAAGCCGTCCACCTCCAGAACTCGCTGACTCATCGGGAAACCCCTTGCTGCGTCCATCCCACAATCGGGATCTGGGGCACAGCAGCAGCCTCTTCCGCAAAGGCGGAGGCCAGGTTCTCTGCATTCTGCCGCATGATGGTTAGGTAGTAGTCCGGATCAAGCGCCGCCTCAGGTCCAGTTTCCATGGGATCAAAGACGCTCACCTGAATACCCAGATCTTGAGCGATGGTTTGGAACGGACTGCCTCCATCGGCTTGGGGTTCTGTCAGGATGGTTTGAAGGCCAGCCTCTTGCACAGTCTCCATGACCCGTTTGACATCCTCAGGTGAGGCATTTTCGTCAGGTGCTGCCACCAAAGCCTCAGCCTCTAACCCATAGCTATCCGCAAAATAGGCAGCGAAGTCATGGAAGACCACGAAGGGCTTACCTTCATAGGGCTGGAGACGGGTCGAGATCTGCTCATCCAGGGCCTGCAGATCTTCAATAAACGCCTCCGCATTAGCCGTGTAGGTTGCTTCTCCCTCCGGATCCGCTGCGATCAGGCCGTCACGAATGTTTTCCACCTGTTGAATAGCGCGTTTGGGATCCAGCCATACGTGGGGATCAAATTCTCCATGACGATGACCGTGATCTCCGTGGGCATGATCGCCATGCTCGTGTTCTTCTCCGTGGGCATGATCGTGATCCTCTTCACCATGCTCATGGTCGTGACTGTGATCATGATCGTGATCCTCGTCACCGTGCTCATGGTCGTGACTGTGATCATGATCGTGATCCTCGTCACCATGCTCATGGTCGTGACTGTGATCATGTCCCTCTTCAGTGGGAATCGTAGCGATGCCCTCGCTGGTATCGATCATGATCAGATCTGGGTTACCCGCATTCTCAATCAATCCTGCCAAGAACTCTTCGATCTCCAGCCCATTCATCACCAACACATCCGCTTCGGACAGGGCTTGAGCATCCTGAGGCCGAGCCTGATAACCATGGGGACCCATAGTAGTCGGCATCAGCGGGGTCACTATCGCTCGATCTCCAGCGACTGCTAGGGTGAATTGGCTGATCGGCAGGATGGTGGTCACCACCTCTAACGGATCGGTTTGAGCGGGAGCTTCCCAGGCCAGCGCTCCTGTACATAGAGTCGAACACACCAAGACGCCGAACTGTTGGAGTAAGCGGGTCATCACAGTCTCCTTATGGATGGATCAACAACACTGACGATCGAGATCTCCAGCAACTGCACCCGACCGAGAAAGATAATCGTTCTCATTTTATCGCGATGGCTCCGATCTTCAAGTCGATTCTTCCAGTCGATCAGCTTGAGAGAACCGAGGGATGCAGCAGGGAGGGAACGATCCGCTCACTGGCCGAACGAGCACCCCAGAGGTTGCGAGCCGTAGGTCCAAGGTGCAAAGCTGCCAAGCCTCCCATGACGTAGAGCTGGCACCCTGGCCAGCAGAGATCCTCCTCCAGCACAGGTAATCCCCCTACCACTGGAATCGGATGTTGCTGTTGCAGATCCTGTAAAAGTGGATCGGCCCTCACATCAAAGCGATACCCAGTCGCCAACCAGATCCGATCCACCTGGAACGAGGGTTCTTCCTGACACAAGACCTGCCATGCGGATCCCTGCCACTGGATCTGGTGTATCTGACAGTTCTCCCAGATCTGCAAAGTGCCAGATCTCTGAGCTTGTCGTAGTTGGCTCATGAGTTCAGGGGTGAGGGATCCACCATCACGTGCGGATTGTATCCTAGACAAACGGACATTCCAGTCTGGTTCAGTTTGAAATCCCTTCATATACTTGGGGCCTAACCAACCCGGATCGGTGTCAAAGAATCGCTCTTGCAACGATCGGCGACAGAGGAGGGTGGCCTGAGATCCCTGGTTGAGAGCTCCCCAGGCCAGATGACCACTGGTTAATCCTCCTCCCACGATCAAGATCCGTTCGGAGAGTGGATGAGGCAGGGATCTCAGATCCACAGCATGGGAATGACGGAGGCCATCAGGTGGATACCCCGGTAGGACAGCTTGAGCCCAAGCGGGAATCTGAATCAGAGGACTGCCGGTGGCCACTACTACGCGACGGGCGATCACACAGCTACCATCATCGAGATCTAATCGGAAGCGAGGCTGAAGGGACTGGATCCGGGTGACTCGGTGAGGACGGATCCAATCAGCCAGATCCCAGAGTTGGATCAGATGCTGGCAAAACTCCTGAAATAAGGCTGTGGAGGGCCGATTGTAAGGTTTGAGGAGATCGTCCTCTGGTCGGGATTCAGCGAAGCGGTGCAGGTCGTGGGGATTGGGGGCCGGATGGTGAACAGCAGGGGAACGGAGATAACGGATCCTTTGTGCTCCAAACTGCTGCTGCCACTGATGCAGCCAGGTCCTGGCGGGATCGAAAACCTGTACTCGACCTCTCATCTTGGGACGTTTTTGTAAGAGATGGGTGATCAGGGTCAATGCCTGTGGCCCCGCTCCCACCACGGCGATATCGATTTGTGGCAAGTCCATGATGTCTTGATCAGCTCGACTCATTCAGCCAAACTATAATCCGAGAATGATAATCATTCTAATTCTAGAGGAGACTGTCATACCCGAAGCCAACGACAAGATCGCTGTAGCCATCGACAAGCTGAACAGCCAGTTGCAGCAGCTGGTGAACGTCTTCATACTGCTGGTCAAGTAGCGCCTCTAACCTCCGTTCAAAAGGCTGATCTCAATCAACGTGGAGTCATTTTTGGAACACGACATCTTCGTAGAGCAGATCGAAAGAGCTCTCAAACTGAAGGCTCTCTAGCTGATAGATTCCCCCTTCCTCATAGGGGTGAAGGATCCATAGCCCTGGGTCCGATCGACGGAAACACTCGATCCGGGGGGAATGAGTGCCGATCAGGACATACTCCTGGAGACTTTCCAACTGACGATAATCGGCAAACTTATCCCCTCGATCAAACCCCTCTGTGGAATCCGATAAGACCTCAACGATCAATCGAGGATATTGTTTGTAGAGTGAGGTGTCTCGATCGCGATCATCACAGGTCACCAAGATATCCGGATAGTAAAAGCGATTTCGTGCCTCAACCCAAACCTTCATATCAGAGATAAAAACGCGACACCGGGATCCTCGGATATGGCTACGGAGTAAAGCAAATAAGTTCCCGGCGATGGTCACATGAGGATCACTGGCTCCTACCATCGCATAGATCTCCCCATCAATGTACTCATGCTTGATGGGACTCTGCTGCTCCATCTGCAGGTATTGGTCAGAAGAAAGAAGCTCAAAAGGCTGAGTTGCACTAACCATAGGAGTATCCTAAACAATACCGTTGGAGATCAAGAGAGATACTGATGGGCTGCTGCATATTCTAATCCAGTCAACAATGCACTTGAGTGATCTATCCATACTTATTCTGGAGAATAACCTACTCAATCTCTAGAAGCACTTTATCTCCACACAGCTAGAGAGTGGTCGGTAGCACCTGTAATCAGCTATACTCAGTGCAACAGAAAGCTTGACTTAATTGGCTGTGGATTGCTTGGCAAGG
>CAZONZ010000302.1:0-5299 GCA_964581005.1 uncultured bacterium | reverse complement strand
GTGATTCTTGGAAGCCCACACTGTAATCTTTGATTCAGTGTGGGAGGATGTCACAGGCCGATCGAGCAAGCTGCTGATGAGAGCAAAATGGAAGTTGAAGGAGCGATCGCAATGGGCATATCGAGTTGATCGGATCTCTCCCCCATTACCTGAGGGGATCTCGGTGATGATCACCATTCCAACCTTGCAGGATCCAGAGGCTGAAGACTTACCCCAAGATCCGGTGAACCTGGAGGGCGACGATGAGCCGAGCGCTGAGTGGGACCAAAGATTGCGTGCATTAGAACAGGACTGTTCCATCATCAAACTCAAGATATGCCTCCAGAGCCAACTGCCAAGCCCTCACTCTTCAGCACATTCGCCATAGCCACCCACCCATCAGCAACCTCTGAAAACGATCGCCATCCCAGCAACGCCTCCAACACCTCCAGATCCCCTCAAACCCTGCAATGGGACGGATCCGGATCCAACACAATTCTCGTTTTCGTTTCTAAGACTCCGATCCCCCCTCTTGCGGTCGCTGTTGCCGGATCAGATAGCGAAACTCCTCCAGCAGCACAGTAAACCGTTGATCAATTTCCACCCGCCCCTGTCGGATCTCTTCAATCGCCTGATCGAGTCTTTCAATAGTCCGATCCTGAACCTCAATCGCCCGATCCTGAGCCTCAATCCGATCCCGAAAGATCCGAGCCATATCACCCAGCTGACCCTGAAACCGCAGCTGCGCATCCAACACTTGGGCAAACCGTTGATTAATCTCTTCGTCTGTCATGATCCATTCCTGAGTCAGTCTCTCTAGCCTATCCAATCATGGGTATTATCTTCCTGAGCCATCACCTTGAGACTTAGATCACCTGATCCGCAACATCCTTGAGTAGCCAGAATCCAGCAAATGATTGGGCATCAAGGCGGGTCTGGATCGCTAGAAAATGCAACCCGTTGACCGCTTGTTTACGAGCCTCAAACCCCTCCGCCTCCGATCGAGTTTTGTCATCGATCAGGCGCACCATCGTAAACCGATCCGATTGCCCCACTTCTAAGATCAGCTGGCTTTGCTCACTCAGATCCGCCTGCAGATAAGCCGGTTCGATCCCACTCATCCAAGCTGCAATAGCAGAGGCCCGACGAGAAGCAATCAATAAACCAGGGATGACAGCTCCCGGATCCAGTCTCTCCCAGTCGATCGGGATCAACTCTCCAAACTCAGTAGCCCATTCATTCGCAACTTGGAGATCACGAGCCTGAAGGGTAACTAATGCCCAGCGTTCTCCCTGCAGTTTGTCGGGTAAGGGTAAGGGATCGGCACGTTCAAGCTCCTGGATCGGATCGGGTTCCGGTTTGTAGGTGTATTCTGTTTCCTTCGGGTAGACCTCACGGGCACGCTCATCGATCCAATCCAGTAACGTATAGACTCGCCGACTGGGGCGCATCGGGATCCCCGCCGCAGTGCAGCCTCGTTGCAAAATCGAACTCATGCGAGATCGAAAGACTCGGATGGCCGTGGGAGGATCCTCGGTTTCACTGATATACTCCTGCAGTTGTTGAGCCACCCAGCTACTATTCACCTCCTGGTTGCTGCAATAGCGGGATCGTTTGAAATCCCCCGTCGCATTACAAACCAGCAACTCCCAGACTCGTTTATCGCGGCTATCTCGCAAGGGCAGCGCCTTAAAATCCAGTTCCCAGATCGTCGTTGGGTTCACCGATCCTCCTCGTGAGCATCTCCGACCAAAGCCAGCTCCCGTTCTCCGAAAATAGCCTCAGCATGACGGTAGAACTTGAACTCCATCAAATTATGAAACGGATCGGCCAGGAAAAACGTGGCATGTTCTAAAGGGGAGTCAGTAAAGCGCCATCGGGGCGGCTGATAAAAGGTGAGCTGCTGCTGTTCCACCCGGATCCGCATGTGATCCCATTGGGTTTCGGTAGGAAAGATTAAGCCGAAGTGACGCGGGTAGATCCCACGCTGAGGGGAAAGCGGTTCGCGGGTGAGATGAGCCACCAGTTGGTGCCCCTGCAAATTAAGGATCACGGAAGCAGGGGTTTCACGACCAACCTCACAGCCAAGACCCTCCACATAGAAGGCTTTGGTCTGGGGAATGTCGTTCACAGGGAAAGCCAGGTGAAAGCGGATCGGATCCATCGCTTGGGTCTCGCTGAACATTAGTGGGATATTAACTCCTTCTGGAGAAGATGCCCAAGAAATCGCAGCTGGAGTCTCAGATCATGATCTAGCTAGAGGCACTTGTATAGAACCGTAAGGCAAATCGCCAGAAGAAATGGGATCCCATTAACGATCCCATCGCCAGGACAGCAGCACCCAGAATCGGGATCCACTCAACTCGGCCCAACACCACTTCGGCAGGGATCGTGGTCAGAAAAACAATCGGGATGACAAAGGTAAAAAAGAAGCGATAGATCACCGGATAAGCCACAATCGGGAATCGAGCGGCTTCCACTAAACCTCGCAAGACTTCGGTGACATTGTAGATCTTGACAAACCAAATACTGGTCGCTCCCAAGATAAACCAAAGTCCATACAAACTCATGATCCCCAGCGCTAACGGGATCAGCCCCAACCCATAGGCAATCAGGCTGAGGTTGAGCTGCTGGCCAGCATAGAGCACGATCAAACTGCCAAACAACAGATCCGGAAGCCCCCAGGGGGATAACACCCGCGTCGAGAGCCAGAATTGACTGCTGATCGGTTTCAACAAAATAAAATCCAGCGTTCCCTTTTGAACATGTTCAACGATCCGGTTCAAATTGGGATTGAACAGAATGCTGGCAACACCTTGCAAAAGCGTAAAGATCCCTAAGACGATCAGGGCCTCCGACCAACTCCACCCTTCAAACTGATAGTCACCTCGGTAGAACAGAAATAGACCAAATACACTGCCAATTAAATTGCCGACACTACTGATGGTCGCCAGGACAAAATTGGCTCGATATTCCATCTCTGCAGCCAATGATGTTCCCCAAAAGAGTCGCAATACATTCCAATAGCGCTGCATTCGCCCCCGATCAAATCTGATGATCAACTCCAAGTCTTAGTCTAAGCAAAACAGCATCCCGAATCGACCGTTTGCCCCCTTGCCTGCCCCCGATCCGATGGGGACAATACGACGCAACCTTGGACCCTGATCTCAAATCTGCCCCAGAGTGAGGATCAGCTACGGTCTCCTGAGTTCGCAATGGTGTTGAGGTGTGGTGAGTATCCGATGGCAAACTGGCGTAACCCGATCGGTCGATCAACCCAAGACTTTCTCACGACCTATCCCCTCTCAAACTCGACTGAACCCCTAACAGCAGATCCTGTTCAGCTTGCTCCCGATCCCCTCAGCCAAACTGGATCAGAACCGAGCGCTTTACCCCCACGGATCCTGGATCCCAGAGATCAAATCCGATCTTCTGGATCCATCCCTTCTGTGCAAACCGTGGAAATCCAGGTGAGTGATCCAGCAACCGATCCAACCCAGGAACCTGAAACCAGCCGTGATAGGAGTGGTCTTGATCTGCTCAACCCCGGATCTGAACTAGACCTAGAAGCCGCTCAGCCTCCCACGCTAGAAGGATCTTCTTTTGATCTCTCCAGTGACCCGCTTCCATCAGAATCTCTTGCGTCAGAATCTCTTGCATCAGACTCCCTTGCATCAGACTCCCTTGCATCAGACTCTCTTGCATCAGAATCTCTTACGTCAGAATCTCTTGCATCAGAATCTCTTGTAGCCGAAGTGGCCTTAGTCCCCGATCAACTCCGCAGCATTTCCGGCACAGGCTTATGGCAAGATCCTGTGTTTCAGTCTGGGATCACAGCGGGGATCCTCCTTCTGGTTGCAATCGGGTTATTCTGGCTGAATACCTGGATCGAGCGCAACCAACTCGATCAGCCCGCTCCCTTTTCAAGTCAATTGCCCTCTAGCCTGGCAACTGCTGAGGATTGGGATGAGTCCTGAAGGTAGACCAAGGATCGCCAAGGATCGCCAAGGATAATCACTTCATGTCACGAACACTGGAGCAGATCAACGAAAAGATTAATTCAGGTCAGGTGCAGGTGTTAACCGTCAGTGAGTTGAAGCGGTTGGTGGCCCGGATCGGTGTCCCCGCTGCCTTTGAACACGTGGATGTGATCACCACTGGCACCTTTGAACCCATGGAATCGTCTGGTGCGATCCTGAATTTAGGACAGACGGATCCTCCCATCAAGATCCGGCAAGCATGGATCAATCATGTCCCTGCCTATGCTGGATTTGGGCCTGTGGATCTCTACCTGGGAGCTTCTCAACCCTCAGAGTTGGTTGAAGCTTCTTATGGGGGAGGGCATGTGATCGCGGATCTGATCGCGGGCAACGAAGTTCACTTACGAGCCTTAGGCCAGGGCACCGACTGCTACCCCCGCACTGAGATCGAAACCTCACTCCATAAAGATCGGATCAATCAGTTTTATTTGTTTAATCCACGCAATGCTTATCAAAATTTTATTGTGGGTGTGAACGGTGGGGATCGGCCTCTTTACACCTACCTGGGTTTACTCCAGCCGAATATGGGCAATGCAGTGTATTCCAATCCAGGAGCTCTATCCCCGTTATTGAATGATCCCCTCTTGACCACGATCGGGATCGGCACTCGGATCTTTTTAGGGGGAGGCGTGGGCTATATCGCCTGGGAAGGAACCCAACATTTCCCATTACAAAAACGCTTAGGCAATCAGACGCCTGTTGGACCAGCAGCAACTTTAGCTCTGATCGGTGATGCCAAGTTCATGCAAGCTGAATGGGTCCGAGGCTGTTACTTTCGCAATTCGGGACCGTCGTTGATGCTAGGTGTCGGGATCCCGTTACCTGTTTTCGATCAAAAAATAGTCGAATACGCTGCCATTGGGGATGAAGATCTTGTGGCTCCAGTGATCGATTTTGCCATTCCACGGCGGGTGCGGCCTACGTTTGGTTTGGTTAGTTATGCTCAGTTGAAGTCTGGATCAATCCCGTTGAATGGGCGGAATGTGCGGACAGCGCCGTTAGCGAGTATTCGGTTGTCCGAAGAAGTGGCGTTGGTCTTGAAGCAATGGATCCAAGAGGGACGCTTTTGTCTAACCGCTCCAGTCGAACCTTTACCCATGGATCGGAAGTTTGTCTCTCAAGGAATGATGCCGATGCGATCGTGAAGGATCCCAAGGATCCCAGACTACTGAGGTACGATCAGGAAACATCTGTTGCTGTTGATCAAAGGACGTTAGGATGGAGTTTCATAAGTGACTCCGGGAAACCGCATCCCCTTGTGGGTGCGGAGGGATAGGAGC
>CAZONZ010000301.1:0-5315 GCA_964581005.1 uncultured bacterium | reverse complement strand
CCACCCCCCAACGCTTCCCTAAAACCTGGATCCCCTTCTAATCATCCCAGTGCTGAACCACCTCTTCAAACAGGCGCTAACCAAACTTAAGGATCAATTCACGAATCGATCCAACGAAGTTCCTCCAAAAAATGCGCTACGATCATTGACCGTCGTTCTAGAGAAAATTGGATCCATCATGCAGGTGACACAGGAGACGCGCCCCGGTAGCCGGGTTGGGCTCACGATTGTGGTTGAGGCTGATCAAGTCAAAAAAAACTATGAGAAGGCTTTTCGGCAGCTGTCTCAAAATGTGCAAGTTCACGGCTTTCGCAAAGGTAAAGCCCCGCGTCACTTGGTCATGCGCTATATCGGCAAAGAACGCCTGCAGGCCACAGCTCTAGATGACGTGATCAATACCTCTGTTGCCCAAGCGATCAAAGACGCTTCCCTCCGAACCCTAGGCAACTTTGAGCTAGAGACCGATGTTAACCAACTCTTAGCCCAGTTTGATCCCAATGCAGATCTGACCTTTTCGGGATGGGTAGAAGTGTTCCCAGAAGCTAAGTTGGGAGACTACCATCATCTTGCGGTGACGGTGACTCGTGTGGACCCCAACCCTGATCGAGTCGAGCAAACCCTGCTCACCTGGCGCAAAGAGCGAGCCATTCTCCTGCCCGTGGAAGATCGGGGGGCTGAGATGGGGGATCTAGTCCGGATCGACTTTCAGGGGTTTGATGAGGATGAGATCCCTGTAGACGGAACCAAAGGCAAGGATGTTGAGATTGAGATGGGTCCCGACAGTCTTATTCCTGGCTTTATTGAACAGCTCGTCGGTATGACTCTGGATGAAACTCGTATGATCCAGGCAACCTTCCCGGAGGATTATTCGATGGCTGAGCTTGCAGGCCAGTCGCTCACATTTGAAGTAACTCTGCACGAGATCAAAACGCGAGAGCTCCCGGAACTGAGTGATGAATTTATTCAAGAGTTCACTGATTGTACCACCGTTGCCGAAGTTCGAGAGCGCCTAGAGGAGAACATTCGACGGGAGAGCCGCACTCAATGCCTCAACCAGTTGCAGGACGCTTTGATCCAAGCTGTAGTGGATTGTACAGAGGTAGAACTGCCGGAAAAGTTGATCACTCAGGAGATGAATCAGCTCTTGGCCCAGAGGTTAAGTTACATTCAGGAACAACATGGGCTCTCCCCCAATGACCTCAACCAAATGATCCGTAAAATGCCTCCCGCCGATCTTCAGAAGATCCAAGGTCAGGTTCGACCCGACGCCATTCAGCGAGTTCAACGATCTCTGGCCTTGAGCGCTCTGATCAAACAAGAAGGGATCGAAGTGGGTTCCACTGAACTGGAATTTGAAGTGCGGCGCACGTTATCTCAATTCAGTCCGGAAGAACGGCAGAAACTGGATCTGAAAGAATTGGCGGATGCGATCCGTGAACGAACCTTGGTGGACAAACTGATCAACTGGCTACGCTCCCAAGCCACGATCACCTGGGTCGATGCTGATGGCAATCCAGTCGATCCCCCCAATCTCGATCCACCTCAACTCCAACCTGAACCCTCTGGAGAACTGGAAAGCGCGATCCCAGACGCCGAGTTCACGGAATCGGAAACAGACTCGGAAACAGACTCGGAAACTGGAGCAGAGGCGATCTCTGAATCTGCATCTGAGTCAGAAACTGGGATAGCTGAATCGGAATCTGAATCTAGCACTGAGCCTGACGCTGGATTGGAGGTGATGTCTGAAGCGGAAGCTGCATCGGAAACTGTTGCCACTCAATCGGATTCTGAACCTGGAGCTACTCTAGATCCAAAAGCACAGGTCGCAGAATCAATGGAATCCGAACAAGGATCAGAACCTGAGATAGCTAGCGATCCGATTGGATCTGAAGTCTCTAGTGTTCCCCTGGATCAGTCCTCTGAGCCCTCGGAACCCCAACCGGATCCAGAATCTTCAGCAGACAATGCTAACCCCTGATCAGATCCAAGCCTACTGTGATCGCATCCACTACACCGGATCCTGGGATCCAACCTGGTCCACCTTGCGCGATCTGCATCTGGCCCATTTGATCACCGTCCCGTTTGAGAATCTATCGATCCATTGGGGTGAACCCATCCACTTGAACGAACAGGATCTGTTTAAAAAGATCGTGATCCAGCATCGCGGCGGATTTTGCTACGAGCTCAACGGACTGTTTGCGATCCTGTTGGAAAGTTTAGGCTTTCAGGTCCAACGACTTGCCGCCAGAGTCACACGTGCAGATGGCAGTGATGGACCCGAATTCGATCATCTCCTGCTCCGAGTCGATCAAGCTGCAGGGAGCTGGTTGGCCGATGTAGGCTTTGGCGATTCCTTTCGAGATCCCCTGGAACTGAAACCTGTGATCGATCTAGAGCAGCATCAGGATCCCTATGGCTTGATGGTGGAATCAGATTCTCAAGATCCATCCCAAGATCCTAATTGGATCCTCTGGCAATGGGAGTCTGATCAAAGCCAATGGCGAAAAATACTCCGCTTCAGTCTGCAACCCCGTCAACTAGAGGACTTTGCTGAGATGTGTCACTACCACCAAACCTCACCCGATTCCATGTTCACTCGGTATCGGTTATGTACTCGCGCAACGCCAACGGGCCGGATCACCCTCAGTCGGAATGAATGGATCGTGACAGAAGCAGGGGTCAAGCAAGAGGAGCTCTTACCCGATGAAGTTACCTGTCAAGAGGTGTTGCAGCTTCAGTTTGGGATCACCTTAGGATCCGGGGTGTAGAGAATCACTGAAGTTGCTGTAGCCCTGCAAGGTTAAGTTCTCTTAGAAAGTTCTCTTAGATTAGCCATAGATAAGCCTGAAAAAACACTGATCGCGCACGAAGGGTTCACAGAATACTAACGATCTAATCTCGCCAGGTAAAGAAGAAAACCATAAATCCAAACAAAGTTGGATCTCGTACCATAAGCAGACACCATTCTTAAGAATTTTTTCTTTTGCACTGGTGCATCAATACGCCACTCAGATCATGTTTGTCCCAAGCACAGGAAGGCAGAAATGGCTCTCTATACCTCTTTTCAGCGTCGATTGCGCCTCTTTCATCGCACACTTGCACCTGTTGTGCTCTTGCCCGTGCTTATGACTTTGATCACCGGATCTCTCTACCAGATTGCGCTGTTATCCAATCAAAGTGGCAAGTATTTCTGGCTCATGCGGCTCCATAGGGGTGATTTTTTCCTGATTAACCTTGATCAGATTTATCCTTTCTTGATTGCACTGTGTTTGTTAGTGATGACAGGTAGTGGTATCTCCATGTGGATCCAGATGCATCGGCAGTCTTGATCATCTATCTGTTTCGATTAGGCTTTCCTAGAATCAAGTACGTTTCATGGAGAAGCAGATCATGGCTATTCAACGACCCAAACTCAAGATCAGCCATCAATCAATCTATTTTTTGATCTTGGTTTCATTCGTTTATGTTGTTGCCTACGCCGTTTTTCTCGCCCGGAATCCCAGATTACTTGTCAATCTGTTTGGGGTGGTTTCTCTCCTTCTCTATGGAGGATCACTGTACCCAGGGATCGTTCGGACAGTGCTACCTGAGCTCAAGCAGAATGCGTTTCATCGATGGTCTTTGAAAAATCGGAGACAGGTTGGGGTCGCTTCGTTTTGTTTTGCCTTAACCCATGCGATCCTGGCGTTCTTGATCCGAGAGATCAACATGTCTGATCCGATGACCTACGTCAACTATGCAACGGGTCTGGTTTCATTTGCCATCATGATCATCTTAACTGTGACGTCCAATGACTACAGCGTGAAATCCTTGAAGAAAGCCTGGAGCCAACTGCACAAATTGACCTATGCCCTTGTTGCTATTCTTCCGCTTCATTTGGTTGCCACCATGCAGGCTGGATGGACTAGCGTTACACCGATCTCATCACTATTCATGTCCGTGATCCTGATTTTGTTCATTCAACGCATTCTTTGGCGGCCTCCAACCTTCCTCTAGGAAAACGTTTCAACCCCTCTGAGGCGTACACCATCCCACCCTGACTGAGTATTTATTGTTTATCCATCAAGTTCTGGAACCTGTGGACATGTTTATCTTGGACTCCCTTCAACTCAGCTTTGAACAAGACAGAGATCAGGAGCCGTCAACCCTATGGTTTCGGGATCACGTTTTTGCTCGACAGCGGATCTATCCCAGAGATGAGTGGCAAACAGCTATTTCGGCTTGTCGTCGAAATCTCCAAGCTGGGCTGATCTCTCTGCTGGTGGTAGACGATCTCCAGGATGTTAGCCTCTGGCATGTGTTGCACAAGGTTGAGCCCGTTGTGAATCAAAAGCCTAGTCCCAAGCTGCTTGCCCTACCTCGACCGGAGAGCTTAACTGAAACGCCCAAGCTGCCAACCTCCACACCATCCCCAGCTCATTCAGTTGCCCAAGATCTTCTGAAGCGCTACCGCAAAGGCCAACACAATTTCAACGACGTCGATCTTGAAGGGATCCATCTAGCTTCAACGATCTTGAAGGGGATCAAACTGAATCGAGCCAACTTGAATCAAGCAAATTTTCAAAAGGCTGATCTTGAAGAGGCTGAGTTCTCGTGGTCCTACTTAAGGGAGGCAAACTTTTCATCGGCTACCTTGATCCACGCTCGTCTCGAATCGGCGTTTCTGAATGGAGCCACGGCTTGTCAAGCTGATCTGAGAGGAGCAAACCTTGTTCAGGCTGAGTTGAACAGAGCCGATCTGTCCAGCGCTAACATGGGCCAAGCTAACTTGACAGGTGCTGATCTGAGTGACTCCAATTTGACTGGGGCAAACCTCAGCCAATCTAGGTTAAGGCATGTCAACTGGAAAGGAGCCATTCTCACCAACGCTAATCTGAGTGGCGCTGATCTCGATCCCACGAGGTTGCGAAGTGCTCATTTGAACAAGACTATCCTGCCAGACGGTACGCTTCATACCTGAACACTCAAATCTTGCGAAATCAACCTTCCCTGATCCCCTGGAAAGCTACCTCATTTTGGGATCCGTAACGATCCATGATCTTTCTGAGCCAGAGCCGATAGGATGAGGAAAGGCCAAATTCTTGATCCAGGGTGATCCACTATGTTCAAGCTATCCCGTCCTCTGTTCCTGCTGATGTGTGTAGGGATCGGGATCCTTATGACCCTGGCCAGTCAATTTTTCCAAGCGATCACAGGCTTCTATAGTACCGTCGCCATCTACTCCTCCAGCCTCGCCAATGTTCTCTTAGTTCTGCTCTTGGGCGGCAGTATCAGCATCATGATCGGCGGTAGCCTCTGGATCCGCAGCTGGACCC
>CAZONZ010000300.1:0-5325 GCA_964581005.1 uncultured bacterium | reverse complement strand
CTCCCCCCCCAACCGAAGAACCTCTCCCTGTCGAGACTCCCGCCAGCCCACCGGAGATTACCGAATTTCTGACCCGCACCGATCTGACTACCCTTCAACCCGGCAGCACCTTATCGGTTTATATTCTTGCAACCAGCGGAGCCACTGGAACCTTCTCGATCCCTGGCGTTGTCGAAAATGTCCCCCTGGCAGAGACTCGGCCTGGACAATATGAAGGCAACTACACCTTCCGAACCGACGATCGAGCCATCGATGCCCCGATTACTGCCCGGTTTGAGCTTGAGGGTCTAGTCAGTACTGCACAGATGCCTAATGCTCAAGTCACCATTGGATCCACCACAGACGCAACCTTCCCAACGATCACCAACCTGATGCCCGATCGGGGTGCCATTGTGACGGATACAACCACTCCCACGATCTCAGCCAGTTTCAGTGATGAGAATGGGATTGATCTCAACAGCTTTGAACTGCAGGTTAACCGGGTCGATGTCACAGATCAGGCTAGTTTGACCAGCACCGGATTTTCCTACACCCCTGCGGAACCTCTTCCTCCTAATCAACGGAACCTGGTGGTCTTCCAGATCGCTGATCAAAACGGTAATGTTGCCCTGGAGCGCTGGACGTTTTTTGTCCGTTGAGGAAGAAGGTTACCATGGAATTCGGGTCTGAGTTCAAGGATGGGTTCTCGGATCACCATAGGATCGATCAATCAATCATCAACCGATCATCAGCCCCAAATCTAGCCCCAGTTCTGTTGAGCGGAAGAATGGTAGCCCTGGCAAGGATGAATTCGCTAACATAACCAGTAACTTGATCAGGTTGGGATCCTGCTGAACACTACCCTTGATCGCTATGAACCTTCTTCTGTTGTCGTCGTGATTGCCGCTGCTTCTCTCGATCCAGGACAACTCTTCCCGTTTCCCCTGGACGATTTTCAGCTGAGAGCGATCGAGTCCCTCAATGCCGATCGATCGGTTGTGGTCTGTACTCCGACTGGATCAGGCAAAACCTTGGTGGGGGAATATGCCATCTATCGGGCTCTGGCTCAACAAAAACGGGTGTTCTACACCACTCCCCTCAAAGCGCTCTCAAATCAAAAATTCCGTGATTTTGGCGGCCAATTTGGTGCCGATCGGGTTGGCCTGCTCACTGGCGATATCTCAATCAACCGTGATGCCCCGATCCTGGTCATGACCACCGAGATCTTTCGGAATATGCTGTACGGTACTCCGATCGGGGAAGTGGGCACCTCGCTGGAGGGGGTTCAATCCGTGATCCTGGATGAGTGCCACTATATGAATGATCAACAGCGCGGCACCGTCTGGGAAGAATCGATCATCTACTGTCCTGCCTCGATCCAACTGATCGCTCTGTCTGCCACGATCGCCAACAGTGACCAGATGACCGACTGGATGAATGAGGTGCATGGACACACCGATCAAATCGATTCCGATCACCGCCCTGTCCCACTCGACTTTCACTTCGTCACCACCAAAGGCATTTTTCCCCTGCTGCAACGATCCACTGCAGGCAAACTGATCTGTAATCCCAAGATCAAATCGAAACGAGCAGTCGTCACCCATCGCCACCATCGCCCGCACGTTCCCGATCTGCCCAAAGTCGTTGAACTGCTGCGACAACGGGACATGCTGCCTGCGATCTACTTCATCTTTAGCCGAAAAGGATGTGATCAAGCCGTTGAACGGATGGGGTTTAGTGATCTGATCAGCTCCGATAGCGAACGGGAACGTCTTCATGCCCAAATTGATCAATTTTGTGCTGACAATCCAGAAGCAATCCGAGCCGATCATTTAGAGCCGCTGCATCGAGGGATCGCAGCCCACCATGCGGGAATGTTGCCTGCCTGGAAAGGAATAGTCGAAACCCTATTTCAACAAGGTTTAGTCAAAGTGGTGTTTGCCACTGAAACGCTGGCCGCTGGGATCAATATGCCTGCTCGGACAACGGTGATCTCGTCTCTATCCAAACGGACTGACAACGGCCACCGTCTTTTGACGGCTTCTGAATTTATGCAGATGTCCGGTCGGGCTGGGCGACGGGGCAAAGATGTCCTTGGGTATGTAGTGACAGTCCAGTCTCCGTTTGAAGGGGCTCGTGAAGCGGCTCACCTGGCTACGTCGCCCGCCGATCCCTTAGAAAGTCAATTCACACCTAGTTACGGGATGGTGTTGAACCTCCTGCAGAAACACTCGCTGGACCATGCCCGTGATCTGATCAATCGCAGTTTTGGTCAATACCTGCTCTCCTTGCAACAACTCCCAGAGCAGCAGGAAGTCCAAGTCCTACAAGCTGAGTTGGAAGCGCTCGAAGCCACATTAGCTGGTGTTTCTGAAGATCAGATCCGTCTCTACGAAAAATTACAACAACGCCGCCAAGAGGAACGCCGGATCCTGCGCTATTTACAAAAGCAGCTGAAGGGAGAAACCGATCCAACATTATTGTTGTTAGCCCAGAAGCACATTCAAGAGCAAGAACAGACCATCGAGACGTTAGAAGCCCAGATCGTGGCTAATCCTGCTCACCTTCAAGGCGGCAACATCATGAAATTGCAAGAACAACGGCAACGGTTGCAGAAAAAATTACAGCGTCATCTCCGCCAAGCAGCCCCTGTTCAAGCACAACGCTGGACCCAGTTCATGTCGTTAGTGAGCGTCTTACAAGAATTTTCCTGTCTCGATCACTATCAACCCACAGCCTCCGGTGAGATTGTAGCTGCGATCCGAGGAGACAACGAACTCTGGCTGGCAATGTCATTGATGTCAAACGAACTCGATGATCTCGATCCCCACCATCTCGCTGGAGTGATCGCTGCCCTAGTGACAGAGCCACCTCGATCCGGCACCTTCAGCCGCTTCCACACCTCGGAAACGATCGGAGACATCTTGCATGGATTAAAAGGGATCCGCCGTCAGATCTTCCGGTGTCAGCGTAAACACCAAGTATTCAACGTTCCCGTTTGGTTAGAACCCACTTTAGCTGGACTCGTCGAACAATGGGCGACAGGTCTGGAATGGGAAGTTTTAGAACGGGGCACCAACTTAGACTCTGGCGATCTTGTCCGACTGCTTCGCCGCACCCTTGATCTCCTCTCCCAGATCCCTCACGTCCCTCATATCCCAGCCCACTTGAAAGACACCGCTCGACAGGCTCAAGCCATGCTCGATCGATTCCCAGTTAGCGAGGTGATCTAGTTCACATCCGAAGTTTATGTTTGTATTTCTACATTTTAACCAATGATTACATAGAGATATTAGTGAGGCTTCTACTCTTGAATCGCCAGTAACCCCCACCTCCAATGCGCAAACTTCGACACTTCATTCAACGATGGAGCCTTCCGTGGGGTCTGATCTAGCTTGATGCATCACCTGATCCATATACAGCTTGAACAAAGTCAATGGCGGCTTCTAAGCGGTTGGGATAACTTGTAGCCAGATCTTCAAACCAAAGTCGTTCTCCCTCTAGTGGATCGAGTTTCTCCAACTTTTGTAAAAAGGCTTGAGCCTGGGATCGCAACTGGCGCTGGTGTTCTGCGGCTTGGCGTTGGCGTTTTGCCTCGATCTGACGCTGACGGATTGCTTCCTGCTGCAACCGTTCTTGCTCTAGGCGGTGGCGTTGCGCTTGCTCCTGCAGAATAACATCCGGAGACCGATAGGGTTGAGGATCCGATCGCTTCGCCGTGAAGACATCCGGATCTGAAGAGACTGTGAGATCGGGAGAGTTGGAACCAGGAGAACTCTCGGCTGGAGTAGCAGGATCAGAGACGGACCTGATCGGAGGATCCTCTAGAGCTGAACGATAAGGTTGCCCTCCAGACGTAGGATCGAGATCAGAGGGAGGCAGAGCTGATCGATAGCCCCCGACCGATTCATCCTCCTCAGCAGAGAAAGACTCAGGATCGGTGATCAGATCCGTCAACCTCGTTAGCCTTGGCAGCGATTGAGGTTTAGTCTGAATCGCTGTGAGATAAGGATTCTCCCGATCAGGTTGGGGGTGGAGGTAAGGATTGGACATAACAATCGATCGATTTCGATCTCAATCAATGATGGCAGCTGCCAGTAACAATTCCAACGAGCCAAAATTCTCAACCACCGTATCCATGGTTTGAGTATCGACAATATCGATCTCACCCAAATCATCATCTAGTTTTTGCAGAAACCGACTGGCTCCTGCGTCATACCCAACTTGCCAGAAAGCCACCGCGATCGTCTCACCGGATCCACTGGCCTGAGCTGCATTCCGTAACGCCGTCTCCACCACAGCGGGATCGGTTGCGGCTCCATCCGTTAGCACAACAAACGTGATAGGTCGGGATCGAGACCCCTTGAAATACCGATTGAACACCAGATCCAAGGCTCGACCTAGATAAGTTGTCCCTGCAGATGGGTTGGCCGGAAATTGATCCATCAAATTGGCAGCTGTCACACCTTCAAGAAGTTTGGGTTCACCTCCAAAGAGGATCAGATCAATGCCAGCATCAGGATCATACTCATCAAGCTTTGTCACGATAAACGCGATCAGTTCGCGGGCATAATTCCAACGACTGGTTGCTCCAGGGCAATCGGGAGTGGTCATCGAAACACTCTCATCCACCAGCAAAATGTAATCTCTTCCAGAACAAAGCTTTTTAACATCTTCAGGACTTAATTTTGGTAAAGCCATCATAACCCCCTTGGTGTAAGGTAGAGCAAGAGCAGTATAGCAGAATCTTCAGCACCTCAACTGGCTTGGTTCATGTTGAGATCTGATCCTTGAGGGTATGGGAATGTTTTCAGAGGCATTCATTTTATGTTTGCTAAACATCTTCTCGCACAACAGCACCTGTGCAGATCGCGTCAAACAGATCTTCAAGTAGCTCTAGCTCCTCGTCTGTATAGTCTCCACTCAAGACATAGAGGTGGATCTCCCGTTGTTGATCTGGAGTCAATACACCCGTATATATCGATTGCTGAACAATGGCAGTCAAGATCATTACGGCTAAGAGGGGGAGAACAGGATCAAGTAACCCAAGCTCGTTTTCTTTCATAATCGCTAAACGAAGCAGATCACAGGATCCATACATTCTAGGATTCTAGCCTCAAATCCTATTTACTAGAAGCGATCGCCAAGGGCTATAAAGCTAGCTTAGACTTAGTGGTTTTAGACAGATGGATTACCCCAAGGGCACCGATGCTTTCACAGCAACCGATCGCAGTTCTAGATAAATCAGCAGCGCATTAATGTCAGCAGGATTGACTCCCCCGATCCGAGCAGCTTGTCCTAGCGTCACAGGGCGAACAGAGGCCAGTTTCTCGCGGGACTCTTTGG
>CAZONZ010000299.1:0-5373 GCA_964581005.1 uncultured bacterium | reverse complement strand
CAGGAACGGGATCAGGTGGCCCAGGAGCGGGATCGGGTGGCCCAGGAGCGGGATCGGGTGGCCCAGGAGCGGGATCGGGCTTGGGAGAGATTGAGGCAGCTGGGGATCGATCCCTCCCAACTCTAGTGGGCCGATCGAAGACTCAGCAACTTGTGAATCCCCCTTATGCAATCCGCTTATGGACTCCAGAACGGAATCGTTTTAGAGATCCTTTATATCCAAAGCAAGCTCAAGCCCTCTAACCCATTATCGGCGAGAGGCTTGGAGCTGGGATTTCCGGATCCGGACGGATTGGGGAGTCACTTCCACCAGCTCATGTTCACTGATGTACTCCAGCGCCCGCTCTAAGCTCATATCAACCGGAGCCTGTAACTGGACCAACTCTTCCCCACTGGAGGCCCGATGGTTTGTCAACTGCTTGGTCTTACAAACATTCAACTCCAGATCCTGAGGCCGATTATTTTCACCAACCACCATGCCTTTATAAACCCGCGTGCCCGGAGTGATAAAGAAAACCCCACGATCTTCAGCATTCTTGAGAGCATAGAAAGTCGCTGTCCCTTCCTCAAACGAGATCAAAACCCCATTGCGGCGGGACTCGATCGGAGCCGTCAGGGATCGGTAATCGAGGAAACTGTGGTTCATGATCCCTTCGCCACGAGTCAAGCGAATAAACTCACCTCGGAACCCGATCAGACCCCGCGCAGGGATCACAAATTCTAACTGAGATCGGCCATCCCCGGTCACCTGCATATCCTGCATTTCACCGCGACGCTGGCCCAGTCGTTCAATGCAACCCCCGACACCATCTTCGGGGACATCCAGTACTAGATATTCATAAGGCTCATGCGGCTGCCCATTGATCTCTCGGAAGATCACACGAGGTTGTCCGACTTGAAACTCATACCCTTCCCGCCGCATCGTTTCGATCAAAATGCCGAGATGGAGTTCCCCCCGCCCAGACACCAAGAAGCGATCCGGAGAATCGGTTTCATCCACACGCAAGGCAACATTGGTTTCTAACTCTCGCATTAACCGATCGCGCAACTGTCGTGACGTCACATAAGATCCTTCTTGCCCAGCAAAGGGTGAGTCGTTGACGGAGAAAACCATTTGGAGGGTGGGCTCGTCAACTTTGATCAGAGGTAGAGCCTGCGGATCTTCGGGGTTGGTGAGAGTGTAGCCAATGTTGGCATCCGCAAAACCAGCCACAGCCACAATATGACCTGCTGTAGCCTCCTGCAGCTCCACCCGTTGCAATCCCTCAAACCCAAACAGCTTTGCCACCCGTGCCCGTGTGATCTGGCCCTCTTCCTTGACCATGGCCAAATTTTCACCCATCCGGATCGTGCCATTATGAATCTTGCCCACAATGATCCGGCCCAAATATTCCGAATATTCCAGCGTGGTCACCTGCAACTGCAATGGCTTGCTCGGATCCCCGACAGGTGGGGGCACATGATGCACGATCGCTTCAAATAATGGCCTCATGTCAAGCGAACCTGTGTAGTTCCCGGCTAAGAAGGGTTCCAGATCCTTTTCTTCGATCACAAATCCCTGTAACCCAGAGGCAAACACATAGAAAAAATCACACTGATCCTCATCCGCCCCCAGTTCAAGGAACAGGTCCAGAACTTTATCAACCGCCTTGTAGGGTTCAGATCGGGGCCGGTCGATCTTGTTGACCACCACGATCGGGCGCAATCCTTTTTCAAGAGCTTTGCGGAGGACGAAGCGAGTTTGAGGCATGGGACCTTCATTGGCATCCACGATCAAGACACAACCCTCGACCATCCCCAGGACTCGTTCGACCTCACCCCCAAAGTCAGCGTGACCCGGTGTATCGACAATATTGATCAAAATGTTCTGGTAGCGAACGGCAGTATTTTTGGACAGGATCGTAATGCCGCGCTCCCGCTCCAGTGCATTCGAGTCCATGACGCAGGTGGGAACGTCTTCGCCTTCGCGGAAGGTGCCAGATTGTTTCAGAAGTGCATCCACCAGGGTCGTTTTGCCATGATCGACGTGAGCAATGATGGCAACGTTACGGATCGGGGCAGTCATAGGATATTGGGGGATAAGGGGAAGGAGGGAGCATCCCAACCAGGGCAGGTCAAAACCTAATATCTGGTCAGGCATTTACCTGAAGATCAAGACCAAAGATCCACAAATCGTTACAAGTTTAACCCACTTTGGCCGATCCGCTCACATCCTCTGCTTGAGTTTGGTAAATCATCAGTCGATGAGAGGGCATGATCGCGATGAGAGCACATGATCGTCCGCATCCAGCAACATCCACGATCAAGACCAAGATCAAGACCAACGATCAAGACCAACCATCAATAAGAAGACCCGGTCGCAACCGGGCCACCGGCAAGGGAGGACTCTAGACTGCAAGGCCAAACTACATGTCTGCGCCCCGTAGGTAAAGCAGGAAGATCACAATGGGGCCAGCCAGTACGATCATGGCTAGCAGGAACAACTGCACAAACACTTCATATTGTCCGAACATAGGGTGCAATCTCAGAAACGGCGGGATAACGCTTGAGATCTTAAGGGATGGGTAGACCCTTAGATCCCAGAAATGACACAAAAGTTGACATTCAGCTTCATGCTGACCTCTGGGGATCCTACCCTCCTATCGCTCGGTTTGGGTGAGGGAACGGCGCTTGGAGACCATTTGGTAAATTTCCAAGATATCTCCAAGTTGCCAATCGTTAAATTTCTCAACCCCGATCCCGCATTCAAATCCAGCGGCCACTTCCCGCACATCATCACGGAAGCGCTTGAGGGAATCCACTCGACTTGCGTGGATCACCGTACCACCACGCCGCACCCGCAGGAGAGAATTGCGCACCACTTTGCCAGACTGAACGTAGCTGCCTGCCACTGCCCCTCTGCCGATCGGGATCACTTGGCGAACCTCGACCTGTCCCAAGGGTTCCTCGACCTGCTCTGGCTCCAGCAGACCTTCCATCGCACCTTGAACATCATCCAACAAATTGTAGATGACATTGTATTCACGGATATCGACCCCGTAGCGATCCGCCAACTGGCGAGCCCCTGAGGTTGCATCTGTGGTGAAGCCAATGATGATCGCCTCACTTGCCGCCGCTAGATCCACATCCGCTTCGGTGATCTCACCTGGAGCGGCTAACAGAATCCGTAACTGGACTTCTTGGCTGGACAGATCTTGTAACGAGGCCAGGATCGCTTCGACAGACCCTTGGACATCGGCTTTGAGGATCAAGTTGAGTTCCTTCAGCTGACCTTCTTGGGCCTGAGCAGAGACGGATCCCAACGAGACCCGTCGAGACAACATGGTTTGCTGTAACCGAACTTCACGCAGTTCTTCAGCCCGTGCTTCAGCGATCCGGCGGGCTTCGCGCTCTTCGGCATAGACCATGAACTCGTCACCTGCTGCAGGGACGTCATTAAGACCCAGCAATTGCACAGCGGTCGAAGGTCCAGCTTCGTCGAGACGATTCCCTTGATCGTCGATCATGGCTTTGACCCGACCATAAACAGCACCCGCAACCAAGGTGTCCCCGATCCGGAGGGTGCCATTTTGAACCAATAAGGTTGCAACTGGACCACGAGCTTTGTCGAGATTGGCTTCGACCACTGTCCCACGTGCAGGGCGGTTGGGGTTGGCCTGCAGTTCGGAAATCTCGGCAACGATCAGGATCATTTCGAGCAAGCTGTCCAGATTCAATTTGGCTAAGGCACTGACCTCGACCATAGGGGTATCTCCACCCCATTCTTCCGGGACTAAACCATGCTCCGAGAGTTGCTGCTTGATCCGATCCGGTTGACTGTCAGGTTTATCGACCTTGTTGACTGCCACCACGATCGGGACTTCTGCCGCTTTGGCGTGGCTGATGGCTTCCAGGGTCTGAGGTTGAACGCCGTCGTCTGCTGCAACCACCAGGATTGCAATGTCGGTCACTTTGGCTCCACGAGCACGCATGGCGGTAAAGGCCTCGTGACCAGGAGTATCCAGAAACACAACACGCTTGCTTTGGCCTTCTTGATCCACATTGACATGGTAGGCCCCGATCCGTTGGGTAATTCCACCCGCTTCGCCTTGAACTACATTGGTGCGCCGGATCGCATCCAACAGAGTTGTTTTACCGTGATCAACGTGACCCATGATGGTGACCACGGGCGAGCGATCGGCGAGATGATCAATGTCTTCGAGATCGAGCATCTCGGTTTTCTTGGCTTTGGCTTCTTCCTCTTTGTAGGTGACCTCCAAGCCAAATTCAGTTGCAACCGTTTTGGCGGTAGCAAGATCTAGAACCTGGTTGATATTGACCATCAGCCCTTTCATAAATAGAGCTTTGATGATCTCAGTTTCAGCCACCCGCATCCGCTGAGCCAGTTCTTGCAAGGTCAAATCTTCTTCCAGGATCACCACGACGGGTTCTTCGGACTTTGCCTCTGCTACAACGGGTGCGGTTGGACGGGATCGGCCACCGATCTGAGGTCTGCTGCGGGCAGCCGGGGCCGCCGGAGCCGGAGGAGAAGCAGGTCGGGCCGACGGGGGCTTGGCTCCCGGACGAGGCAGAGGCTTGAGGGCATTGATCTCTGCTTGCTTCACGGCGCTTACGGCAGATCCGGAGAGATCCATCTCTAGGTTCTCACCACCCTCGCCCTCCGTCTTGCGGCGACTGCGCTTGCGCTTGGCTTGGCTGCGAGGGGCAGCTCGCTTATTCAGAGCAGCCAGCTCCTCTTCTCCCTCATGTCGCTCTGGCTTGCGCTTCAAGCGACTTCCCGGTCGCACGGGGCTATCCAGCAGTTGGACGGTATTCTCGGTGTCTTGACCCGCTGCCGGTCGGGAGGGGGGAGAGATCAACTCTGGCTTCGGCTGCAAGATCGGACGCCCAATCTGACTGGAACGGCGCTCAGGGGCAAGGTTGACAGGGGCAGCATCTTGCTCACGGGCTCCCTTCAGGTCTTGAGATCCACCTTGCTCGCGGGTGTCTTGATCCTCTCGCCGATCGTCTGCTTTGGCTTCACCCTGTCGGGTTCCTGGTCGAACTGGGGCACCAATCAAATGCGGACGAGGGGTAGACTTCGTGGGTGAGGTTGTTGCCTCTTTCGATCCGGCACGGGCCACATCCCGACTGGGGGGACGAGGGTTACTGAGGTGAGAGGTTGGTGTTGGGGTCGCAGAAGCTTCGGCACTTGCTGCTTTGGGGCCTGAAGCTGTTTTTCCAGATCCCTTTGTGGAACTGCTGGAGCGGGTAGGGGGACCTGCTAAAGCAGGACGCTGAGGTTTAGCCACCTGGGGGCGAGCTCCACGGTCATCGCGCCGAGAGGAGGGTTTGGCCTCTGGAGCTGATTTTGCGGATTCACCGGAGGGGGGCT
>CAZONZ010000298.1:0-5392 GCA_964581005.1 uncultured bacterium | reverse complement strand
CCACCCCCTAACCGCTTCGCGGTATAGGCGGAGCACTGCGACGAATCTTGGTAGGGCGCTTGGATCAGCAGAGGGCACACTCACGAGTAGACTGGAGGTGATCGGCAGCTTCCAGATGGATTTATGAGCGACTACTTTCCCCTTTTCTATCTTTCCGCCTTGATCGGTGTATTGGGTGCGATTGGCTGGTTTGTGTGGCGTGAGATCCGTCGCACTCGACGACAAGAGAGTGTGCTCACTCGGCTGCAAGGGCGGCTGAGCAAGGAGTTGGGTGAACCGCAAGAGCACTATGAATTGGGTCGGGTTTACCTGGAAAAACGGCTCTATCAGCAGGCGATCACGCAGCTCAAAAAGGGCTTAGAGGCTGGAGGATCCGAGATCCCTCCGTTACACAATGCGTTGGGCTTTGCCTATTTCTGTATGGGTCAGTACGATCTGGCGATCCGGCACTACAAGGATGCGGTCAAATTCGATTCAGCGTATGTGATTGCTTGGAATAACCTGGGTCATGCGTTTGAGAAAAAGAATCAGATGGAGGCTGGGTTGGATGCCTATGACCAAGCGCTGACGATTGATCCAACTAATGCGGTTGCGAAGCGTCGAGCCGACTCCCTCCGGAAACGCATGAGTCCAACTGCAGCTAAGGATCCTGCTGCCCCTGAGGCTACTGAAGTGTCTCCAGATTCTGCACCCGCTCAGGATCCTTCTTTAAGCCAACCCGCTCCTGCAACCCCATCTTCTGGATCTCAGAGCGATGACACATGATCTACCTCCGGAACATCTCCGCGATCAAAACCACTTTGTGCTGCTCCTGCCTGAGTTAGACGAACAATTTCTGACGCGATCGGAACTGATCGAATTTCTCTCCCGTCTGTTGCAGGAGCATCCCCACCTGATCGATGCCGATCTCCAGCGCTACTCAAGCCCTGTGGATCAAGTCCAGCGCTTGATCGAGACCACCTGTTCGGTTGAGATCGAGCCGGGACAAACCGTAGAGTGGTACGCTGTCCGCCTCCGTAAAAACCGTTGAGTGTGGATGGTTGGAGCAATCTAAATCCTCAGGCTAGGAGCGCTAAGCTTAGGAAGATGAGTCTGGAGGGATCCAGGATGTGTATTTGTATTCACTGTACCTATGTTGATCGCTGTGTCACGTACCATGCGGTTGAGACCCAGCATCAGCAACCTCATCTCACTCTCACTCCTGATTTTGAGCCGTTGGGGCCAGAGATCAATGTCAATATCCGTAACGGTGGCACCGAGATGGAGTGGGATGTAGTAGGCTGTCAAAGTTTCCAGGAAGAGCGGGATAAGTGGGCTCGCCTCCGCCCTCATGAAGCCGTGCCAACCTAACCCTGATCCGGAAACGCCTGATCATTCCACCGTTAGAGTTGCTTTGATGCCTATGAATCCTCCTGATCTGCTTCCCCCACCTTCTTCCAGCCATCAACAGGTGACAGACTTTTTGCAACAGCTCCAAGATGATATCTGCCGCCGCTTGGAAGATCTCGATGGCCAAGCCAAGTTCCACGAAGATCGCTGGGAGCGCCCCGAAGGGGGTGGAGGCCGATCGCGGGTGCTGAAGCAAGGGGACGTTTTTGAGCAAGGGGGGGTGAATTATTCGGAGGTGTTTGGATCCAGTTTGCCGCCCTCGATCGTGAAGCAACGCCCTGAAGCTGCTGGACATTCGTTCTACGCAACCGGAACGTCAATTGTGCTGCATCCGCGCAATCCCTATGTTCCTACGGTTCATCTCAACTATCGTTACTTTGAAGCTGGACCCGTTTGGTGGTTTGGCGGCGGAGCGGATCTCACTCCCTACTATCTGTTTCCAGACGATGCGATCCATTTCCATCAAACCCTGAAGACAGCCTGCGATCAGCATCACCCTGGTTACTATCCTGTTTTCAAATACTGGTGTGATCGCTATTTCTTCTTGCCCCATCGAGGGGAAGCCCGTGGGATCGGCGGGCTCTTCTTTGATTATCAAGATCCACGTCCAGGTCTGCTCTACCGTCCTACTGGGGATATTGCTCTACCTGCTTCAGAACAGGAGACGATCCCCGATGTTGCAACTAAGCCTACGGATGTTCGGAGTTGGGAAGATCTGTTTGGGTTTGTGCAATCTTGCGGCCAAGCGTTTCTGCCTTCGTATGTTCCGATCGTGGAGCGGCGGCAGGGAATGGCCTGGGGAGATCGAGAGCGCGAGTTTCAGCTCTATCGGCGGGGTCGCTATGTTGAATTCAATCTCGTTTACGATCGGGGCACGATCTTTGGTTTGCAGACAAAGGGGCGAACGGAGTCGATCTTGATGTCACTTCCTCCTTTAGTCCGCTGGGAATATAGCTATGAGCCAGAAGCAGGAACACCAGAGGCTGATCTCTACGACATGTTGTACAATCCGCGTGACTGGGTGGGGGGCTTAGAGCCTGGATCGGTTTAAGCGTCTGGATTGTCTGGATCCCCTGGGATGGGTTTGGATCGATCGGATGGTGTCGGAAGGTTGAGGCTGTGAGGTTGAATTGCGGCTTCAAGTAGTGCGAATCGATCTTCAAAGGAAGGGCCATTGCTCCTAACCTCTTCAACGGCAGACCTAAAGCGTAAGTTTTTTTACGGATGGAGAGGCTTTCCCAGATGGGGGCTGACGGTATTCTGAAGAAGAACAGACCTAAATGGAGGCGTGGTTGTGTTAAGTTTTCCTTTGATCAAACAATCGGTTCAGGCTAACTTCTGCCAGAGTGTTGCAGTGATGGCAGTAGCAAGTATGTTGTTGGCGGCAGCGATCGGTTCTGTCGCTGAAGCTAAACCTGTTGAAACTGTTGGATTCTCGCCTAATTCTAGATCTCTGATCCTTGCCCAAGCAACTACAGAGCAGGCCCCTCTCGGTAATTATGCTGCTGAGTCCACTGAAGCTGTTCGGAGAGTAACTCGCCTCCGTGAAGGTGCCGCTAGTCAACGTAGTGGGGTTACAACCAATACCGTTGGAGATTTGCTTCAGATCTCTCTGACTAGCTATAGCTCTCGTGCGGAGTTAGCTGCTGCTGCCCAGGCTGAACCGGGTACCCTTGCATCGGTGATTGGCAATTATTCGCATGGTACCGTTGCCCTAGACGGAGTTGTTTATCCGATCAATGTGGCCTCCTCCTATAAGTTTGGACCTGATTACTACATTCATCTGGTTTCGACTCGGCCTTTTGGGGCAAGCGGTGAAGATGATGGCTTTGTGCAAGGCAATGCGCTGGGTTTGATCACGTTGGTTGTGCCTGTTGATGGTCGCTCTGGAACGGGTACACTCTATACAACGACGGGAGCTGTCATTGGATCAGAGGGAGAAGTTGAAGTTCTGCGACGGGGGTCCACAGCTAGGGACTTGGTCAACGTAGCCAGGAATTAGGTCTCTCGACGGTTTTGCGTCTGGATCAGCATTGATGGGATCTGGTGTACGGCGTAACTTCACTCTTCAAATGAGTCCTGAGAGGGTTTTAGGCAGGGGGTTGACTCCTGCTTTAGTGTTTTCGAGGGATTGATAGCTTGTTCTATCGACCTGAAAGCGATCGCTGGACTCGCCGAACGATCAAAGTTGCAATGGCATTCACGAGCAAGGTGAGCAGTAGCAAGATCAGGGAGAGGTACATCAAGGCACTGAGTTGTAATCCTTTGGCTTCCGAAAATTCGTTGGCGAGCAAGCTTGGGATCGTGCTACTTGGAGCGAGTAAGGAGGCTTGAATGTGATTGGAGTTTCCGATCAAAAGTGCTGCGGCCATTGTTTCTCCCATGGCTCGACCTAATCCCAACACAACGGCTCCCAATAATCCTCCAGCAGCAGCAGGCAACGCAACTCCTGAGATCACTTCCCAACGTGTTGCTCCTAAGGCAAATCCTGCCGTTCTCAGATCGGTGGGGATCGCTGCCAGCACATCCCGTGAAACAGCGCTAACAATGGGCGTGATCATGATCCCCAGAACTAAACCAGCGGTCAGTAAACTTAAGCCGACGGGAGGGGTTGAGAATAAGGATCCGATCACAGGCAGGGATTGAGCATGAGTATGGAGGGCCATCTGGATCGGGCGAGTCAGGGGAATAAAAACGTAGAGTCCCCAGATTCCGTAAACGATGCTGGGGATCGCGGCTAAAAGTTCAACGACGATGGTTAAGCTAAATCGGACTCGAAGGGGCAACAGATCTTCACTCAGAAAAATCGCAGTGCCGAAGCCTAGAGGGATCGCTACAAGCAGTGCGATTAGAGAGCTGGTCAGGGATCCATAGATAAACGGCAGTGCTCCGTAAAGATCTTTGACGGGGTTCCATTGACTGGAACGCACAAATTCCCAACCAAAGCGCTGGATCGCTGGTAAGGCTTGATATCCCACTTCGATCAAGATCCCACCTAGGATGGCAACAGCTAAAAAGGCGGCGATTTGAGTTAAGTGAAAAAAGAATCGGTCGATCCCTTGGGCCAGAAGGTGATCCAGCTGGGGCCAAGGAGTTGCTTGAGGGTGATCAGTTTTAGGGGATGACATGCGCTTAGTCCTCTTCTTTTGCGATCGTGCTAGCTCAGATCTCTCCTTACGCTAACCCGTCCTGATCCCAACCCTTTTGATTCAGTTTTAAAGTCTAGACGTTAGAAGTTAGTCGATTCTTCCTCATGAGCCGAGAAGCTACGAGTGTGCAGATCCTGGTCCGCTGGAGTAGAGGGAAACCCCCATGTTTTACCGTTGTAACTTTTTACATTTGGTGATACCTTTGGGTTTACGCCATTCAATCAAACATTTCATGAGTCGGGTTACGATCGAGGTGACTCCGGAACAGCACCAGCACATTAAGGCTATGGCCGCTATACAGGGCAAGTCCATTAAAGAATTTGTCCTGGAAAGACTTTTTTCAGCAGAGGGTAACGAGGATCTCCAGGCATGGCAGGATCTCAAGGATCTGTTAAGGGATCGTTCAATACCGGGAAGGAAGGGTTCCTCAGCCCGTCGGATCGATTCCTCAGCCCGTCGGATCAGTTCCTCAGCTCGTCGGATCGATTCCTCAGCTTGTCGGATCAGTTCCTCAGCCCGTCCGATCTGCTTTATCAGTGTGTTCACCCAATGCTGTGAAGGATCCGGGAACTCATTTCAAACAGGAGATTGGCACTAGGTTCTAGAGATCCCAAGGATCCTTAGTGTTGATCAAGCCAGGTGGTGAGATCAGATCAGTGGGTGAAGCTGAGCAGGGCGGGGAAACGTGAGCAGGATCCTCTTTTCAGCTAGGACGGGAGTAGCACTCAATCTGACTTGTTGGATCGGCTTGCTGCTTGGATCCCGGTGCCGAAACTGTGTCATGACGATGGGCTTGCCTGCGAGAGGGTGGGAAGGAAGCTATACTAGGGGACAACCGATCTCTGGGGATCCTT
>CAZONZ010000297.1:0-5393 GCA_964581005.1 uncultured bacterium | reverse complement strand
TGTCGAGCCCTTTTCTTGAAGATCCGAGCCCTTTTCTCGACAGGTTCCGATCCATTCTCCGGTGGTCAGGTTTGGATCTGAACTCCTAGAGCCCAAAGGCTGAAAAAAACCGAGTATTGAGCTTGAAGGGTAGAGCTCTGAGGTGAAATCGCCAAGATCGAGGCTGGAAGATCCGAGAAACGTGCTGGAATGGCCGAGAACTAACTTGAATAATTGGGGCATTTGCAGTGTAGCTGGTTGGTTATTCTAGAGTTCTGCTCCGTGTCTAGTTTGTGATCGTTGCTGGAGTCTGTCTAACTCACCTGCTCGTCCCCTATGGCGCTGCAGTGGACGCTAGGGTTGCCCCGATCCTTGCTATAGTTGATTCATCTTGTCGCGCCGCTGAGCTTTACGTTCAGCCAAGGGTGAATTCACGTTTTGACGCAGTTGCACCATATTGATTCGATCGTGATTGGAGCCGGGATTACAGGTGCGGCTCTCAGTTACGAGCTGGCTACTCTTGGTCAATCTGTCCTGCTAGTGGATCAGGATCCAACCCGCCTGCAGTCAGCAACTCGCCATAGCTACGGGGGTCTTGCCTTTTGGTCAGCGGCTACACCGATCATGCAACACCTCTGCCAAGAAGGGATCCAGCGCTACCGAAGCTTAGCAGACGAACTCGATCAAGAGATTGAGTTTCGAGAATTGGATTTAGTGATGCCGATCCTGAACGGGCATAATCCAGAGCAGGTTGCTGCAATGTATCAGACGGTTGCGATTCCACCCCGTTTGATCAGTACTGAAGAAGCCTGTCAGCGTGAACCGTTATTGAATCCCGCAGAGATCGCTGCTGCCCTGATCGCCCGCCACGGCCATATTCGTCCTGAAGCCACAGAAACAGCTTTTACAACAGCCTTTACCCGCTCCGGGGGCCAAATTCAGATCGACTCGGTGACCAAATTCATCCAATCGAAGGATCGGATCACCGGGATCAAAACTCCAAGGACTACCTATTCAGCTGACCAGATCATTGCCTGTACAGGTGGGCTTACCCGATCGTTGCTGCAGGCTCAAGGCATTTCTCTGCGCATTTATTTCACCCGATCCGAAAGTATTGAGATCCCTACTCCTTCCGTGCAAATGCAGTGCATGGTGATGACGGCTCCGCTGCAGCGATTTGATCTTGAAGCTGAATCCAGTCGTCTGGAACTCGATCCACTCTGGGATGAATCTAGCCATGAACCGAAAGCTGCGATTGTGGATCAGGGAGCCATTCAATTTCTGGATGGGAGTATTCGCATGGGGCAGACGAGCCGAGTGTTAAGCAATCCCCATGCCCAGGTGGATGATCAAGCCCATGAACAGCAACTCCGATCCACGCTTGCTCAAACTCTCCCCACACTTGCCAATCAGCCTGGTCATTGGCGATCGTGTTTAGTTGCGTTTAGCCATGATCATTTGCCATTAGTGGGAGCTGTTCCAGGATACGAGGGGTTGCATGTGTTCTCTGGATTCAGTAATCCCCTCATGATCGTTCCCCCACTGGCGCGTCGGTTTGCTCAGCACTTAACTCAAGGGGATCCGGGTGCCGATCCGACTCCCGATTTGCTCCTGAGGCCACTCTCCCCTAGCCGATGGGGTTGAAGGGTTAGAAGCTGGTGCAGTGGATCGGTTTGAGTCTGTGAATCCTGGATCGGGGCTGAAGCCATCAGCATTTGTTGGAGATGGTTTTCTAGATCTTGGGTGAGGGCAGCAGCGGCTAACTTGTCTTGGTAGGCATTGGCACGAATGCTAGAGCGATTGCTGGTTTGATCCGACCCAGACGAAGCATTTTTGCAAGAAGAGCTAGCAGAATCAAGCGTCTCCTGATCAGCAGGCTCAAGATCGGTCAAATAATCAGAGGTTTGTAACGGAGGGGCAACTTGGATCCGCACAGTGGCTCCCCATTGAGGGGCGGGATCGTAGGTGATCGCAATCGGAATTACTTGGATCGAATGGTGAAATTTGCGGGTGGCTCCGATGGCTAAGCGGCCTAGCCCAGGCTTAAGCGATCCCACTCGATGGGCTGGACGAATCCCACCTTCAGGAAAGATGACCAAGGGATCTGAAGCCGCCAAAATACTTTCAATCTCGCGCAACGTAGACAGATGGGGGCGTTCTCGATCGAGTGACACGGTGCCTAAGCAATGAATCAGCCATCCTTGCAACCCTCTGAACTCGGTATGCGCAGCCACAAAACGCAACGGCTGATGGGCGATCAAGGCGAGTATCAACGGATCCCAGCGACTGGAATGTTTAGGAGCCAGGAGGGTTCGAGATCCTGTAGCACGCTTCAGATGATCCTGTCCTTCAAGCTCAATGTGGAACATCAGCGTCAGCAGGATCCAGTTGAGCGGTTTGAGGAGGTAGTACAGCCAACGCCATCCGCGAGATCCACGGGTTGGGGTCGGTTGGGAGGAAGGAAAGGAGATGAAAGGCATGGACACGGCCATTGTGCAACACACTTCGTGGGGTGACAGGAGGTCACGATCTCAATGTAGTGCCGATCCCTGTCTTACCCTAGGCGTGATTGGACAGTTTTGGAATTGCACTACTCAACTAGAGATATCCGACATCGCGCAGGTGTCAAGCCTGATCAAACCATTTTTCAGACTTGATCCAGATTCCCTCCTTGCAGCGATACTGGGAGAGAGAGTTACAGCCCATGTTGGAATCAGGCCCGGATTGCTATGACGTCTGCCACTACCGATCAATCTCAATCGATTACCGAACCGACCCCACCGACCCCACCCACCAAAGATCCTGACTTTCCGGATGAGATCGAGATGACCTTGATGGAGCATTTGGATGAGCTACGTAGCCGCATCTTTAGCAGCTTGATCGCGGTGGTCCTCTGCATCATTGCCTGCTTCTTGGTGGTCAACCGGATCGTCCAGGTTCTAGAGATCCCGGCAGGAGCTGTGACGTTTCTGCAATTGGCTCCTGGAGAATATTTCTTTGTTTCGATGAAAGTGGCTGCCTATTCCGGCTTGGTTCTAGCCACTCCCTTCATCATTTACCAGATCACCAAGTTTGTGCTCCCAGGTTTGAGTCTGCGAGAACGCAAGTTTCTGGGGCCTGTGGTGTTTGGATCCAGTTTTCTGTTTCTAGGCGGGCTGGTGTTTGCCTACTATTTGCTGATCCCAGCCGCTCTGCGATTCTTTATCTCCTATGGGGAAGGGGTTGTCGATCAAGCCTGGTCGATTGATCGCTACTTTGAGTTTGTGTTGCTACTGCTGTTTAGCACAGGGATCGCGTTTCAGGTTCCGATCTTGCAGGCCATTCTAGGAGCGCTTCGGATCGTCAATGCTGAACAAATGTTCAAGGCTTGGCGCTATGTGGTGTTGGGATCGGTGATCGCGGGTGCAGTTTTGACACCTTCGACGGATCCGTTAACCCAAAGTCTGTTGGCTGGAGCCGTAACCTTTTTGTATCTGCTTGGGGTTGGGTTAGTTAAGGTCATGGGGGGGTGAATGGGAGAGTGGCTAGGATGGCCATTTTCCCGGATATGCAGATCACTCCAGCTGGACAGTTCACTGCTGGTGTTTTCGGAGAGCAATGGTTCTACACAGCCTGATCCGACTAGCACCTAACCCATCCCATCCAACCCTACACAAAGGCTATAGGACAACAAAGCCATCCATTGCCGATCGAGCTGAGCTTGCAACCGATTGAGATCAGGCGATTCCGGTAGATATCAAATACTGATGGTATCCCAAAACTCACAGGCAAGCTTAGTTGGTTGGCTTTGCAACATCTCCGATACTGAAACTACCACCAGATACAATGGTTCCCACACTGGAGTTGCTATCTACTTCAGTCAGTTTGATCCTTCCAACCGGCTCTGTCAGTTTGCGAATGACTTCACCAGTCTCTGGATCTGTGACTTCTCGAACAACTCGCTCAATTGAGAGGTTCATGCCTTCTTGGTAGCCATCATCGCTACCCTTATTGACAATCACTGTATTACCAAAAACATCTGCAACTAAGGCGTCAACGGTAGGAAGCGCTTGAGGCAAAGTAGCTAGCCGATCTGCTTCTTGAACCAACTGATCAGCAACTTGCTCAATAGCTTGGTCAGTTGCCAAAAACAGCAGCTTTTCCTCATTACTCGTTGCTGATCCACCGCCAAATCCGCCTACAGTCACTGCACTATCTGATTGGCTAACATTTCCCTGTCCTTCTGCTACAGCTAAAATTTCAGCTGTAGAAGTATTGACAAGGCGCGCATTCAGCTGAACATTTGCATCTACATCTTTTGTCGCAGCCCCAATTGCAATCGGAATTCGACCAAAAGGAGCGACAACAGGCGCTCCCCCTCCAGACTCTCGAACTGAAAGATCAAATTGCGTCACAGTTCCAATCACAACAGCTTCAACACCCAGAATACGCCCAATTTGTGCAGCTGTGTTGGTATCAACCTGTCCTGAACTTCCAAAGTCCTGTTCATTCAAAACTGCCTCAATCTGAGTCCTTTCAACCACTGCATAGGCCCCATTAGTGACAAGTTTGTTAATCAATACATCGCTTACTCCTTGAGATACTCCCGGAATACTACTGATGTAGGGAGAGCTCAATCGACTAAAATCAAAATTCAATACAGCGATGCGAGGGCGGGCACTTGGCTGTGAAACTGTAGAATTTGTTTCAGCAGGTGAGGAGAGTGAACAACGAATATCTTGAGGGTACTGACTACAGAAATCCGCATTGACCTGAGTCCAACCAGGGAAGGCTGATAAGGATAAAGCACTAAGCCCCAGAGAAGACACCAGCAAGAATGACCTCAATAGGTTACTTGAAGATTTTACAGACATCTATCACCTCTGAGTTGTTTGGTCGAAATCACCTCCAGACATATCATGATATGGTCAGACTGACAATACAACCACCAGGCTGTGAGTCTGCGAGAAGGCAAGTTTCTGGGGCCTGTGGTGTTTGGATCCAGTTTTCTGTTTCTAGGCGGGCTGGTGTTTGCCTACTATTTGCTGATCCCAGCCGCTCTGCGATTCTTTATCTCCTATGGGGAAGGGGTTGTCGATCAAGCCTGGTCGATTGATCGCTACTTTGAGTTTGTGTTGCTACTGCTGTTTAGCACAGGGATCGCGTTTCAGGTTCCGATCTTGCAGGCCATTCTAGGAGCGCTTCGGATCGTCAATGCTGAACAAATGTTCAAGGCTTGGCGCTATGTGGTGTTGGGATCGGTGATCGCGGGTGCAGTTTTGACACCTTCGACGGATCCGTTAACCCAAAGTCTGTTAGCTGGGGCAGTAACCTTTTTGTATTTGTTGGGGGTTGGACTGGTTAAAGTCATGGGTGGCTGAACGTGACATCCTCCCACACTGAATCAAAGATTACAGTGTGGGCTTCCAAGAATC
>CAZONZ010000296.1:0-5396 GCA_964581005.1 uncultured bacterium | reverse complement strand
TCTACCGTCAGCCCTGCATCCAAAAGTTGTGGAGGCTTTCGGCAACTCGCCTCAACGAAGCGACAGAAACTCTCAACTCAGCGAAGCGGTTGAGAGTAGTTCATTGGCAGGAATTCCTGGTAGGGGAAATGCGTGGTGTCTTCTCTCAAGTCCAATCGAATTAAACCCTCACAACTGCGGGCGCTAGTGACCGTGGCGGACTGTGGTAACTTTACCGAAGCTTCCTTCCAGTTAGAGCTTTCGCAGTCAGCCATCAGTCATGCGATTGCGGCCTTGGAGGAAGAACTGGGTATCACCTTGCTCCTGCGTAGCCGACAGGGAGCCCAATTGACTCCGATGGGTGAAGGGATCCTGACCTATGCCCGTCAAGTGTTGCATCTTTTAGACAGTATGGTTGAGGAAGCCAACCTGCACAAAGGCATGCACGTCGGTCGAGTCAAGGTTGCTGCCTTTACCTCCGCCGCCCAGCAACTCCTGCCCGCTGCCATTGTTCGGTTTCAAAAGAGCCATCCCCAAGTCATGGTCACAGCCTTAGAGTTCTATGACGCTTGGGATGTAGAGAAAGCTGTTCGGAATAACCACGCCGATCTGGGTATTACTGAATTACCCTGCAGTGATGATTTTGAATCGCGGCTGATCCTTCATGATCCTTACATTGGTCTGCTACCTGCCTGCACAGGGGACCACTGCCCGCCAGCAACCTGGGAAAGCTTGATCCAATATCCCATTATTAGCTACTTCCCCGGTAATACCTGCTATATCCGTTTACATCGATATCTTCAAAGCCTAGGCATGGCGTTGCAGGTAGCCCATGAGGTCAGAGATAGTGCCACGATCCTGCGGATGGTGCAACAAGGGTTAGGAGCGGCCATTCTTTCTAGCCTTTCAGCCGGACCGATCCCATCTGGCATACAGGTCTGCTCCTTACCCACTCCACTAGAACGGACCGTTGGCACGATTACGTTGACCAACAAGCTCTTGACTCCAGCAGTCTTTGCTTTTCTCGACTGTCTTACAACGTATTCATCTGGATCACTTCCCTCTAGAGAAGAGACGGATTTGGGATTACGATCAGGGGCGAAGATCCTTTAAGATCGCTACTCTAGCTACCGTTGCTGAGGACGCTCCTGTGACTGTACGAGTTCGGATTGCACCCAGTCCCACCGGAAATTTGCATATTGGCACCGCTCGGACCGCTGTCTTTAACTGGCTCTATGCCCATCGCCATCAGGGTCAGTTCATCCTGCGGGTGGAAGACACCGATCGGGAGCGATCTAAGCCCCAGTACACGCGCAACATTATGTCCGGTCTAGCCTGGTTGGGACTGGATTGGGATGAAGGGCCGATCTATCAATCCGATCGGTTTGAGCGCTACAAAGAGATCGTCCAGCAGCTGTTGGATCAAAATCTGGCCTACTACTGTTTTTGCACTGAGACTGAATTAGAGGAGATGCGGGCAGCCCAGCGAGCAGCCGGGAAAGCCCCTCGTTATGATAATCGCCATCGCCACCTCACCGCCGATCAACGCCAAGCCTATCTGGATGAAGGTCGTAAGCCTGTGATCCGTTTCAAGATCGAGGAGCCGATGGAGGTAAGCTGGATTGATTTGATCCGGGGCGAGATCACTTGGAATACTCAGGATTTGGGTGGGGATATGGTGATCGCGCGGGCTGATGGGCAACCGCTTTACAACATGGCGGTAGTGGTAGATGACATCGATATGGGGATCACTCATGTCTTGCGGGGGGAAGATCATATTGGCAATACCCCCAAGCAGATCTTGCTGTACCGGGCTTTGGGTCACGAACCGCCTGCATTTGCCCACTCACCGCTGATCTTGAATGCGGAAGGAAGAAAGCTTTCCAAACGGGACGGGGCAACCTCAGTAACCGAATTTCAACAGATGGGCTTTTTGCCGGAAGCTTTAAATAATTACCTAGCTCTATTGAGTTGGTCGCCTCCCGATGCTGAAGAGCTGTTTTCGATAGACAAAGCAGCCACCCAGTTCGATTTCGATCGCGTCACCCGCTCAGCCGCTCGGTTTGATTGGGATAAACTCAACTGGATCAATGCTCAATACATTCGCCAACTGTCCCCATCTGAACTGGTGGATCGTCTCACGCCCTTCTGGCAAGCTGCAGGGTTCGATCTCAATGCTGTTCCCGATCCAAGTTGGTTGCAGGATCTGGCCAAGTTGATCGGGGAAGGGATCCATCGGTTGACGGATGCGCCGCGAACGAGTCGGTTTTTGTTGGAGCCGATCGTAAGCTATACCCCAGATGCATTAGGACAATTACGTCAAGAGGGAGTGGCCACGGCATTGCTTAAGGTCGCGGATCTTTTGGAAGCAGCTGAGTTGACTGAGATCACTGTCGAAACCTTGAAGCCCATTGTGGATCAGGCCAGTAAAGAGGCCGGGATCAAGAAAGGGATCCTAATGAAGAGTTTACGAGCAGGGTTGACTGGAGATCTCAAAGGTCCGGATCTGATGGAATCGTTTGTGCTGCTGCATCGGCGGGGCTGGGCATTGGAGCGGTTGCGATCGGTGACTCAGGTGATCGGGGGGTGATGGGCAGGGGATCCTCTTTGTCGCCTGTGACTGCCTGTATCAATCCGTTTTCAGTTCCAGATGCTTAGAACGATAGACTTGTTCAAGTAAATCCCTCATCTCATTAGCTATTTCTTCTGGTGGATTGCCAGATAATCCTAGTGCTAATAGCTTTTCGGCTTCACTGTACAGCTCACAGTCTATAGCCAAAGATGCTGCACTTCTACACAGAACAGATCGTGTTGGTTCAAAGTCATAGTGCTCAGATAGTAGTAAAGTAGCTTCTTTTTCCTTCTCAAAGGCAGCTCGATTCAATGAATTACGCAAGTTAGTGTCGCCCTTGAACTCAGCCATTAACGCTTCTGTTGCAAGAGACATTGCTTGATCATGTAATGCAGCAAGTTTAGTGTTCATGATACCCCCTTCTTTCTTACCACTCTTACGAGCAGTGATCCAAATTCAACAACTGAGACATACCCTGGCAAGCCTTGATCATCTGAACGACTAATCTGTTTAAGCTTTATCGAAACCCTTGAACGACTAATCTGTTTAAGCTTTATCGAAACCCTTCTCTGAATATCTGCTTTATCACCACTCAGTATACCAGAAACTTCAAGCCTTGCTTTATTCTGAAATAAAATGTTTTCATCACTATTAATTGGACCCAACCAGAAATCAAAACCTGTCCCTTTTTTCGCTACCTCAATTATTGTATAGTCAGTAATTTCAGGAATTATGAGTGCAGAAAGGCCATAAGCTCCAAACTCAGCTGATCTCTCCATGTCATTATGATAAGCTTTGTCAGTCTCAGTTAGTCTAAAGCTGTGCAATTCAAACTTTTCATTATAATCACCGTCAACCTCGATTTCTACACATAAGCTATGACCTCTGTCTTCGATACACATAGATGCGGCCTGAGCGCAAAGATCACCAAAGACTTTATTCCAAGATGGCCGTTTTGCATTTTCGGAGGATAGATCCTCAAGTTTTAATGGTTGTTTGCTTAACACAATGAACTATCCTTACTGCGTCTAGTGAGTGTGCTATCGAAGTAAGCGGATTTTACCAGCTCAGCCATAGTGGGTCAAGACAGATGGTATGGGAGTATGAGAATAAGGTATCAGAAATTTCAAAACAAAAGGATCTCTGTAGATCTCCTGCAGTGGTCCAGGAGAGATTTTATTGCACTAATCTGACAAAACTCGGATCAGGTTGAGAACACTGTTGAGTTCTCCGAAGGGGGAGAGGAGGACCGCTAAGCTATCTGAAGCTTCAGCAATTCCGGTGGGGCTAACCACGATGATATCGGTGTCTTGCAAGATCGGATTGAAGCTCTCATTGATCCCTTGCCGAAAGTCAACTGGAATCAGACGTTGATCAACACTGCCATTGGGGTTCAGGCGGATCAGTTGAACCGCTGCTGATTCAGCTCGTCGGTTGAATCCTCCGGCAGTCAGGATCGCTTGGTTTAAGGGGGCGTTGGGGGGGAGGGTAAATTGACCCGGACGGACGACTTCTCCCACTACACTGATCGTGATCGTGTCGGGCGCAAAGTTAGCCGTTGCAATCGCTTGGGCTTCTTCGGGATTGATCGCTACGGCTGTCGGCACGTAGATCTGATCGCCGTCTAACACAGGTAAGTCCAGTTGAAGATCCCCTGTTTGCAAAAGCATCCACAGATTGACAGTAAAGCGCTGCTCTTGATTAGGACGGATTGGATCAGGGCGGCGGAGTTGGACGCGGCGGATATCGGCTAAGCCTGTGATCCCTCCGGCTTCTTGGATCAATTGGCTAACTCGTGGAACTCCGGTCTGACCTCTCGCTGCTATAGAGTAGGATCCAGGGCGCTGCACTTCCCCCACCACCGCAATCTGCAGGGGACGAGCTGTGATCAAACGAACGGTAATGCTGGGATTGTCTAGATAGGCCGAAAATTGAAACTCTAACTCTTCCGAGACTTGCTCTAAGGTCAACCCCTGAACTCGCACTGTTCCGATCAAGGGCATGGCAATCGATCCATCCAACAAAACGGTTTGCTGGCCACTAAATTCCGCAAAGCTAAAGACATCGATCGAGATCTCATCCCCTGCTCCCAGGGTGTAAGCTCCCTGCTGTCGTTCTAAACGGACATCCGTGCGGGGCAATGGGGTTATTGGATCAGGTTGATCAGTAGACTCGCCAGTAGGATCAGGATCAGGGCGAGCAGGAGGATCAGACTCATCGGGAGTACCAAGGGATGGAGAGGGTTGGATCAAATCAAATAAGTCAGGGGGAGCCGGTGTAGCAGGTTGAATGGGGTGATCAGGTTGGATCGGTGCGGTCTGAGACCAGCTCAACTCGGCAGACAGCCCCAGGATCACTGCCATCGTAACCGCGAAGGGGAAGGCGGATCGGTTGAAGTGAAGCAGCACTGCGGGGATGGTCTGGAGCCGATCCGGTTGACGTGGTATCATCCAGCGTTGAACCCTTTTTGCAATCAGAACTGTGGGTGGAACTTATGTGGAACACACTCCAAACTGTAGCCGATCGTCCCTGGATGGGGATTTATTTGAGGGTTCTGGCGGTGGTGATTGGGTATGGATCGCTGGTTCATGTGGGCAATATAGCAGGCTTCGGTGAAGTCCCCTGGCTGGAAAGCCCGTTGAGCTGGAGGGTCGGGGATCTGATCTATGGCTCGCTAGACCTTGCGGTAGCTGTAGGTCTCTGGCGTAAGGCCCTCTGGGGGATCCTTGGGATCTGGACCCTCATCCTCAGTCAAGTTGTGCTCTACACCATCTGGATCGATGCCTTCGCCTTCACCCTAGAGCAACGGCAGACGATCGCGGGTTTGCTGGGCACGGAAGCGCTA
>CAZONZ010000295.1:0-5454 GCA_964581005.1 uncultured bacterium | reverse complement strand
CTTGCCAAGCAATCTACAACCAATTAAGTCAAGTTTTTTGTTGCATCGAGTATAGATTTCACAGCGTCTTGAGTCCTTCTACCCTTGGCCAGACCCCCCTCGATCGATCCACAATAGAGCCGGAAGAACGATCCTTGCAGGGGACTTGCATTGAGGGCAACATGGCAAAGCTTTGGGATCTGGTGGTCTATTACAAACCCTATTGGCCAGTCACGATCGGCACGATTATCGCAACGACGGTTTTGGAAAGCCTTGATCTGATTGTCCCTTATGCGACGGGTCAAATTTTGAATCTGCTGGCTGGGGGTAGCCTAGATCGAGTGGGGCAATGGTTGGTCGGATCGATGGCTGCCTTAACGGGGGGCGATGTGGGACAGCCTTTGGCGTTTGGCGTTTTGCTGGGCTTGGTCTTTTTGGTCACGGTGGTTAAAGCGCCGATCTATCCCTGGTTGGGGCACTGGCTGCACTGGCATATCAGTTTTCAGGCCCGACGCGATCACTCTGGAACGGCTCACGCCAAGATCTTGACCCTGCCGTTGGAATATTACGACGAACATAATGCAGGTCGGATCGCAGCTCTGGTTGCACGGGGTCTCTCGAATCACAGTTGGACCTTTCCGCAGATCGTGGGGCAATTCATTCCCAAAGTGATCCGGTTGATCGCCATCTGTGGAGTGATTTTACTGGCGGAGTGGCGGATCGGAATGGTGTTTCTGCTCTCGTTGCTGGTGATTACGGCGATCACGGTGCGGAAGTTGAAAGTCTTGAGTGCGCGTCAAACCTGGTTAGAGGAGTATACGGAAAATACACAGGGGCGAACCTCTGAGATCATTACCAATATCAAAACCGTTAAAGCCTTTGCGACGGAAGCGGATGAGCTGCGACGGCAGTGGGAACGCCTGGATCGGGAGTTTAGAGTACTTGATTATCGGGTGCATAAGGGGTATGTCGAGCTGAATTCTTTGCGGACAACGATCGTCCAGATCTGCACTTTTTTGATCTTGACGTTTGCGTTAACCGCAGCATTACGCGATCAGATCTCGTTGGGCTATTTCATCATGGTCCTGACCCTTTCGGGGATGGCCTATTCTGAGATTGGTCCGATCGGTCAGATGGCGGAATTGTTTGCTCGGCGTCACGCAGCCATGGATCGACTCCACGACTTTTTGAATACACCTGCAGGATCGGATGCGGCCAATCTCACGGAGATCTATCCCTTGGTCTCGAAAGCCCCGACCCATCGATCAGCTGGCAATGGATCGAGATCTAGCCATAGATCCCAAACTTCCAATGGATCCTCAACTCACTCCCGATCTGGATCCTCTCTGGCATTCTCTGGATCCTCTAGAGCTTCCGATAGATCCCTAGGATCCTCTCGTGGATCCTCAATCTCAATTCCATCAGAAGACATGGGACTTACGGAGATCTCTCCTCCTCAACCTCCTTATCACTTTCAAGGCAAGCTGGATTTTCAGCATGTCACCTTTGGCTACGATCCAGACCGTCCTGTGTTGACTGATTTTGACTTAGTGATCCAGCCTCGGCAAACCGTTGCTCTAGTGGGTCGATCGGGATCAGGTAAATCAACCCTGGTGAAGCTGCTGTTCCGTTATTTTGATCTGAATCGTGGCCAGATTTTGATTGATGATCACGACATTCACTCCCTCGACATTACGGGGTATCGGCAACGGTTGGCGATCGTGCATCAGGAAGTGGATGTATTTAACGGAACACTGCTAGATAATCTGACGTATGGAACTCCAAAGGCAAGTTTTGATCAGGTCGAGGAAGCTTGTCGGATCGCGCGAGTTGATGCATTTTTAGAGCAGTTACCGAATGGCTACTACACCGTGGTGGGAGAACGAGGGGTCCGGCTTTCCGGAGGTCAGCGCCAACGCTTAGGGATCGCCCGCGCTCTAATTCGAGATCCGGATGTATTGATCTTTGATGAAGCGACCTCTAGCTTAGACTATGAATCAGAACGAGCGATCCAACTAGCCATGCATGGGATCTTGGGCACCCGCACCACCTTGATCATTGCTCACCGCCTCAGCACCGTTCGAGATGCGGATCTGATTGTGGTGTTGGATCAGGGTCGAATTCTAGAAGTTGGGCGACATGCGGATCTGTTAAGTCAACCAGGCTTATACAGCCGTCTACATACACTGCAGGAGTATGGCGAGATCCGGGCTTGAGCGATCTATGAGTATGGCAAAGAGTATGGCAAAAGTCACCTTGAATGCCTCGTGTCACAGTTGTGTCAATTGTTAAGCTGTTAGAACACTCTTGGTAGGTGAATGCATGAATATCAACGCATCCATTATTGATCAACGCTTGACGTCAACTATTAACATGATTCGCCAAAGGGCTTCTGCGGAGTTAAGTGTCACAGATGAAAACAGGCTAAAGTCTTTGGCGTTTGTATATTTGTGTGCTCAAACTCTATTGGATCTAGAGGCAGATGATGCTTTTGATTGCTTAACTGAAGGGGGTGGTGACTTTGGAGTCGATGCTATGCATATCTCTGAAGAGCATGATGGTGAATTTACAGTTAGTTTATTTCAAGCGAAATACAAGAATACTCTAGAGGGGAATTCCAATTTTCCAGAGGGAGGCATAGACAGTCTCATCAAGGCAATTCAGTACTTATTTAATCCAGCAGCTAGGCTAGATCATATTAATGAACGACTACTCACAAAAGTTGAGGAAGCTCGTAGCTTGATTCGGGATGGTTATATTCCACAAGTTCGGGCGCTAGCTTGTAACAATGGGCTGAAATGGAATGCATCTGCTCAGGAAGCGATTGAACGTACTGGTTTTGGCGATCAGGTAACATGGGAACATGTTAATCACGAACGCTTAGTCACGATCTTCCAAGCTGCTAGGCCAGTGAAAGATACGTTGCAGCTAACTGGCAAAGCAATAGTTGAAGATATGGAATTTAGTCGAGTATTAGTAGGCAGGATTTCCGTCACTGAAATAGCAGCATTGATCGATCGACATGGTGAGCGATTGTTAGAGCGGAATATTCGTCGCTACCTAGGCTTGCAAGGAAATCGCATTAACGAAGGGATCCGTCATACATTAACCAGCGATGAAAAAAACAATTTTTACTTTTACAATAATGGTATAACCCTGATTTGCGACAGCTTTTCATATAACGCATTGCAAGATCGTGACTATCAGGTGCGTGTTGAGAATCTGCAAATTATTAATGGTGGTCAAACCTGCATGACGATTTTCAAAACCTTGCAAGATCCTGTTTTACTTCATCAAAACGCTCAAGCTTCTGTTCTGCTTCGACTTTATCAGTTACCTCGTGAGAATGAAGAATTGGTTCAAAGAATTACTTATGCTACGAATAGCCAAAATCCAGTTGATCTAAAAGATTTGCGTGCTAATGATGATCTCCAGCAGAGATTAGAAATGGATATTCAGCAATTAGGATTTAAGTATCGGCGTAAGCGCTCTGACACGAGCACCCGACCTACAGATATTACCTCAGGAGTTGCTGCTGAAGCGGTGCTATCGGTTTGGAGAAAGAAGCCTCATCAGGCAAAATTCTTCTCTCGTGAGCATTTTGGCAAACTGTACGATTCAATATTTACTGATCAGTTGAACGGAGCACAAGTTGTAATAGCAGTCCAACTTTACAGAATCGCAGAAAATCGCCGTAAAAGGCCAGAAGCTACTGATCCAGCTTTAGTTCGCTATGCTTCTTGCTTTATTGCGATGCAGATGGGACAAAGGCTCCTCACCGAGATGAATGTTCCAATGAATGCTATTACCCATAGGAATTTCCAACTGGCTCAGCAGCTTATCGAGCAAAATGGTGATGCTTATTTCACGACTTCAGTACAGGATATTCAACAGGCACTTCACAATCTTTATGGGGGACAAGAGATTTCCTTGCAGCAACTATCTGCAACCTTTCGGCGAGGTGATTTAATTAGTAGGCTTGAAGATTTAAATCTAACAAGTTCCGCCGATCCTGTTTGATGCCTGATCGTCTGATGGGGAGAGTCATCAGGATGCTGGTCAAGCTGGGAGAGATCGATTAGTCTAGGAAATGCTGATCCGGCTGGTCGCAGGCCATGTCTGGATCGAGAAGCGTTTGGAGGAGTGGGGTTGGCCCACTTTTTCTGTTTTTTGGAGGGCAGCACCAATGGCTCACCCGTTGGCGACTCAGGTGGAAACGCTGGCTCAACCCATTGCGGCGCAGCTGGGGTTTGAACTGATCCGAGTCAGCTTTCATCCCAATCAACAGCCGCCTGTGTTGCGGGTTGTGATCCGGATCCTCGAAGCCGGAGCAGATACCAGTCATGCCCACTGTGAAGCCATGAGTCGTGCCCTCGAAGCCGAACTGGATCAAAGTGATCAGATCCCCGGCCACTATGTGTTAGAGATCTCCAGCCCTGGGGTTAGCACCCACCTCACCTCCGATCGGGAGTTCGAGGTCTTCAGAGGGTTTCCGGTTGCCATCCAGGTTGATCCACCCTACAAAGATAAATCCTGTTGGTTGGGCAATCTGGTGGGTCGAGATCATGACTCTGTCCACCTCTCGATCAAAGGCCGTGCCATCAAGATCCCCCGCGAGCAGGTCCAGGCTACGATTTTGCAGGCAGGATCCGAGTGAGTCGCCAGATCCCCTCATCCATTGAGAAACAAACAAGGATATACGCTTATGGTGCCGTTACCAGGATTAGCAGAAATGGTGGAAGTGATCTGTCGGGAGCGCAATTTGCCCCGTCATGCCGTCACCGATGCGATCCGAGAAGCTCTCTTAAAGGGCTACGAACGCTACCGCAAAACCTTCCAACGCGAAGGATCGAGTTCCTTTGAGGAAGATTATTTCGATAATTTTGAGGTGGAGCTGGATATTGAAAACGGCGGCTTCCGCGTCCTAGCCACCAAAACCATCGTTGAGACGGTCCAGACCTCCGATCACGAGATCTCGCTGGCTGAAGTCCGGCAAGATTATCCCGAAGCCGAAGTGGGCTGGGAAGTCACCGATGATGTTACCCCCGAACAAGAAGATTTTGGCCGCATGGCCGCGATCCAAACCAAGCAGGTGCTAGCCCAAAAATTACGCGATCAACAACGTAAGCTGATCCAGGAGGAATTTCGCGGTCTCGAAAACACCGTCCTACAAGCCCGTGTCTTGCGGATGGAACGACAATCGGCGATCATGGCTGTCACCAGTGGCTACGGTCAACCCGAAGTTGAGGCTGAACTACCCAAGCGCGAGCAACTAGCCAGCGATCGCTACACCGCCAATGGCGTCTTCCGGGTCTATCTCAAAAAAGTTCACGAAGGATCCCGACGCGGCCCCCAATTACTGGTCTCCCGTGCGGATGCAGGATTAGTGGTGAATCTATTTGCCAACGAAGTCCCAGAGATCGAGGATGAAGTGGTCCGGATCGTGGCCGTTGCCCGTGAAGCCAATCCCCCCTC
>CAZONZ010000294.1:2260-5462 GCA_964581005.1 uncultured bacterium | reverse complement strand
GATTCTTGGAAGCCCACACTGTAATCTTTGATTCAGTGTGGGAGGATGTCACTATATACAGATCATTTCTGGGATAGACGAACGAGGCGGAACCATAGTGTTCTAGACTAACCTACAATGCTGCAGAGCTTGATGCTGTGTGTTGGATCCTCAACCTACTAATATTCTGGGTGATCCGATCGAGTGGATCACCCAGCTCTCTGAAAGCAGGGAGAAGAAAACACTAACCTTGTTTCGATCCAGTGATGATCAAGACTCAGAGACAACCCCTGCAGCCGTCAGTTGTTCTGAGATCCGAGCATTGTTTTCAGCTAGAACTAGCACCATGGCAGCACAGGCTAGCTGCACTCCAGCTCGAAACTCAGCGGATTGTTTGTATTGAGCGAGCGCTGGATCTTCTCCATCTCGCCCACTCAGGATTAACTTTGCCGCTTTTTGGGCAAATTCAGACAGTTCATTTTGAGATAAGCCAAGATCCACAGGAAGCCTCCAAACTGATAGAACGGCAACAGACCCAAAACCCTTCAAGCGCTTAGGTTTCCCAATCCTATCGTGGTTTTGCCCCTTTCCACCGATCAAAGCTGTTTTCTCGATCTCAGAGGACGGATCATGTTAGAAGCTGCAGACCCGTGACTCTGAATACTACGATCCCAGCTGATCCGACGATCTCGGAGATTACAGAGGTGACTAACGTTTGAACGTCTGAACACAAAGATCGATCAGCAGGGTCAAGATACAGAGAGAAGATACAGAGAGAAGCACGTGGACAAGGAGCGTGTGATCCCTTTCCCGAAGGAGGGATAAGCAACATCTATTTCTCAGATCAACAGGAGGTTTTGTGAGAGTGTGAGATCTGCACTAAACTGTATTAGCTTGCAGAGCCTGAGTCAGATGCACCTCTTGATCTCCGTTTGCGAAGCTCTTGCTGATTGTGGATCCAGAGTCCATCCCGCTGATTTTGCTTCCTGCTGATCGTGTCCTGCTCGCTTGCCGTGTTGATTGCCCTACTTCCAGGTTTATTTGTATGCCTCAGTACCAGACTAACCGGGTGTCCATCTTTATCGATGGGAACAATATGTTCTACGCTCAGCAGAAGAATGGTTGGTTTTTCGATCCCCGCCGTGTGCTGGAGTACTTTGCCCATTCCAAACCCCATGTTGAGCTGGTGAATGCGTTTTGGTACACCGGGATCAAAGATCCTCAAGATCAGCGGGCCTTCCGAGATGCCCTGATCAATTTGGGATTTACCGTCCGGACCAAGCTGCTGAAAGAATATCGGGATGAAGACTCAGGCCGCTATTCCCAAAAAGCTAACCTGGATATTGAAATTGTTGTGGATATGTTCAATACTGTCGATCAATACAATCAGATCATTCTGTTCAGTGGTGATGGTGACTTTGAACGGGCGATCGAATTGTTGCGCTCCAAGAACACCTTGATCACCGTCATTTCAACGGAAGGTATGATCGCGCGAGAGCTTCGGAATGCAACAGATCGCTATATCGATTTGAACGAGCTCCGTCAATTTATTGAGAAACACGATCGCTATGAAAGCTTTGATCGCAGTAGCTGGGCTTTGGGTGGCCATCCCTAAGGGTGAGGGTCGGTCAATGACAATACTAGCGATTGAGAAGGCATTCACAACACTCGATCAAGTGGAACACCAGTTTGGACTACACCCCAATCCGGATCCTGACTTTTTTCCAGAATGGTGCTCGGATCGCCCGGAACTGACTCCGCTTGAACACACTACTCTTGATCAGATCAAGGCCCGATTTCTTTACAGCACTGCCAAGGGAAACGTCACTGAAAACACGGTCAATATGCTGGTTGTCTCACCCTTACTGCATTTGGCCCACTTTTTCGATCCCCCCTTTCATTTTCGCGCCGAGGAGTCTGTTGAAATTCAGGTTGAGGACGATCGGATCTACAGAGGGCGAATCGACGGGCTAGTGCTGAAGGAAAGGATTTGGGTTGTTTTAGTGGAATCAAAGCACTCTCGACTGAAATTTACACTAGGCATTCCTCAGACACTTGCTTATATGATGGCCAATCCCTATCCTGATCGGCCTAGCTTTAGTTTGATCACGGATGGCGATACCTTTATCTTTGTTAAGCTTTCTCAGCAACCTCAGCCTTGGTATAGTTTATCCACCTTGTACTCGCTCTATGATCGATCCGCTAACCGACTCTACGATGTCCTGCAGGTTTTGAAGGTGATTGGCAAGATTGCAACAGAAACGAATGACTCCTGATCGAATAGTCTTATGGATCAACACCTCTAAATCCCTGCAGATCTCAAGTCTGTCGATTTCGGTTTAGTCTAAAAAGCTCGAATCGGCTAACCAGAGGTAGAACTCATATCGTAGGAGAAGCCAGCAGCATAAGCTTGCTTTTACTGTCTGGAGTACGTCACTCAGCTGATCTAGACTTGCTCATTCCGAAGTGATCCGACTTTATTGGGGATCTACCGCCGAGAGTGTTCCCCTCGGATAGGGATCGGTTTCACCAGCCACCCAGGTCTCAGGATCAACCAGACGGACCTGGATCTGGTTAGGAGGAACATAGTTAAATTTTTCTTTAATTAGGGCTTGGTATTGGAGGGGATCCATGCCGCGATCGAGACCTTCTTGTAAGCGGGAGACGCGGGTGCTGAGGAGTTTGACTTGTTCGTTCAACACTTGGAGGCGACTATGTTGGGCAAGCTGAACGGGAAGCATTCGGGCTAACCCACTGATCGCAGCGACTGTGAGAATCAGGTTGACTCCAATGATCACGGTTGACTCTAGGGCAAGAGCTCGTTGGCTGAGGCGGGAGCGGCGCAAGGATCGAGAGGCAGATCGAGAGGTCGCGGGATGAGCATGTCGATCCAGAGGTTGAGCTCCACGGGCTGAGCGCCGTTGAGTCGAGGGAGTCGATCGAGCAGCAACCACCCCCCTGGAGCGAACTCGATTGGACTGAGCAGACAGAGTCAGGGTTTGGGGCTGATCTGAGGAAAATTGAGGTGGTGCCATGCGATCAACCAACGGTATGTGAGGAGGCTAGAGACCACGTCACCCACTGCGGGAACAAGCAGCAGGCACAGCGCCTATTGAAGCCGATTTTGGTCAATCTGTCAGGTCTTTTGCCAAGATCACAAAAAAGCTGCAGGAAGATCCTACAGCTCAACGGTTATTGCAACATTAAGAAACATGAAACTGAT
>CAZONZ010000294.1:0-2160 GCA_964581005.1 uncultured bacterium | reverse complement strand
AACAATCTCCTCAAGATGATGTAGGAATATTGCCCTTCACTCTATCGCCGTTCGGGTCTCAAACATGAATCGAGTTCCAAAGCTCAAGAGATCTTTACAGAAGCTCTGCTAGCAGGCTGAGAGCCGCTTGAGGCGAAGAAACTAGGAGATCCACCGATTACCCATTACTTGCACTCATTTCCCATTTGGCAGCGCAGACCCGCCAGACCCCGACCCTCAGCTCGACTATCTCTCGCCTCAGGTGGCATTCCATTTTCAACGTTGAGCTGCAGAGTCGTTAACAGAGGATCGAGCGTCGTTAGAACTTGAGCACGAGCTTGAGTACTGGTGGACTTAAAGGGTTCTGGCAGGACGCGATCACCCAAGAAGACAAAACCAGAGGCAACTACAGCTGTGACCGTTGTCACACTAAGAACACGAAGAATGATTCCTTGAGCGCTGACCATGTTTGACTAGGCCTCCCAGCCAACTTTATTTTGTGAAATTGCTTCATACTTTCAGGATACCCATTCTCCCTTCCCTAAAGATCATGCTCAAAAGATCATGCTCAGATCACAACCCTTTTGGATGCTGGAGGTAGCCTTTAAGTTTCCCTGTAGGGGCTCCGCTGGAGGACATCGCCCAATCCGGGGGATGCCAAGTGTGCTCAGTCTCCTTCAGGCTGGACTGCCGCTGATGATAGCGTGAGTAACGCACAACCAAAAAGCCATCAAATCCGGTCACCAACAGATTCCAGCCATAGAGCCAGATCAAGTTGCTCAATTCACCTGTGCTGGACCATCCAAACAGCTTGGACGCGATCCCGAAGCTATAGCCACTGCAGATCAAGATCACAAAAAATAGGCTCTTTCCGGCAGCAGTACCTGTCTGAATCATTTTACCGATCGACCAGTACCAGCTCACGGAAAAGCTAATCAGCATGAAGGCTTCACAGGCTTCACCAAAGTTCATAGGGGTAACTCCTTGCATAGGGGTGGATCAGTCTTGGCTTTGAATGTGTCTCTAATCGATGGTGTTGATCTGGATCCTTAAGGCTTGAGATTAGGATCCAAGTCAAGTCATTGATTAAGATCAAAGCAGGATCAGTTGTGATCATCAATAATCAGGAGTTTTGAGTCACAAACTTGGCTTGAGATTAGGGATTGCAGTAGGCACAGGTTGCTGGATCGGCAACGTCTACACCATTGGGATAGAGGATTTCCTGGCGATAGGAGCAGCGTTGACAGCCATAGATCACAGCCCGGATCCCAGCTGTTGGGAGACCACAGGAACCACACCGTAACCCTGATTTGCGCTCAACGATCCGAAATCCTGGCCAGCCGCAATTCGGACAGGTTTGTTGCACGATCCGTATCAGATCCTGAGTGGCTCGCTCGATCGCCTGCATGCGGGTCGGGTTGAACATGGCTCGCATATCGGCTTCTATATGCACTCGGCCTGTGCTCGATCGGTCTAAAAGTGAGGTCACCGTCTCGATCAAAACATCTCGATCCGTAATACCCTTGTGGATCGCTCCTGGCTCTCGTGCCAAGCCTGCGGCTGTCATTGCCTCTGGTAAAGCCGCGATCACGCCATGGGTTGGACATCCGATCTGATCGGCAAAGGTTAGAGCTTCTGCTACCGTTGCCACAATCCGATGACTGAAATTGGTTTCGGTGGAGACATCTTGACCCCAGATCTCTAGGTTATGCTGTTGATCCATTAAGACCACGATTTCACAGGCTTGAGGGATCCAGGGGGCTGCTGGGTGGGGACCAAAGGTACCTTCACTGGCAATTCCTACGGAAGCCTCCGTCAACTCCAGTCCTCTAGCAATCTTGGCGCGAGCAGCTTCAAGTTGGGATCCCTGACGTGGAATCTCTCGTGTAAAAGTTCCCAGTGCATCGGTATCTAACCCTAACGGCACCTCGATCTGTAGCCCCAACTCGGTTTCCAGGATCGGCGCGATCACCTGCTCCTTCCGATGCATTGTGGCCAAAACCCCAATCCGGTTGCGAAACAGATCGACGGATAGATCCACTGACGGTGTTGTCCATGGATGGGCTAATGGAGTCACCTCTTGATTCACAAGCCGATTGGCTGACATGTCCCCTGACATCCTGACTCTTGACTACTCCCCGGTCTGAAGACGCGGGGATTCCCCGGAGGGATTTCAGAACT
>CAZONZ010000293.1:4820-5486 GCA_964581005.1 uncultured bacterium | reverse complement strand
CTGAGGTAGCGGTAGTGAGGGATCCCATTCACTCGTTTGATCAAAATAACGGTAATGTTCAGCTCCGGTGGCAGGATGTGACTGAGCTGGGTGGTGTCGATGGGAATCTGATTGAGATCTGGCTGAGCAGGGGCATAGTCGATCACCTCTCCAGAGGGCAGTATCCATCTGTGGGTTGGATCGATCACAGGGCAAATGTGGTCTCGATCTTGGAGACTGGGGTAGCGTTTTTGATGACACGCATCTCCCAAAAACTGAAAATAGGGTCCTGTTTGAGCGGCTTCACAGGCAGGAGTCAGTGTATCTTCTGATCCAGCGATCGTAACCATGTCAACGGGCTTTGGCTGAATCGGGGTGGGAGAGACAACCATAGCTCTGCGGATCGGAACCGAGCGAGTCACCTGTGCTTGTAACGGATCTGACTCAGAGGATCCCTGAGATTCTGAAGCTTGAACGGAAGATCTGGAGGCAACATGAGTCACTGCAGTGAGATTGGGGTTAGCCCCCCCTAGATTCACGAACTGCAGTCGAGCCAACCAGACGAGCGGCAGGATCAAACCACATCCCCACAGGACTAGAACAGATGGTGTCCAGGGGATTGGGATTTTTAAGATCCTTGAGAGGCTTGAGATCCTTGGGATGTTGGGGATCTTGGGGATGTTGAGG
>CAZONZ010000293.1:0-4810 GCA_964581005.1 uncultured bacterium | reverse complement strand
CGCTGGCGCTCTGGCGCCGCCCCCCCGCCGCCCGCGCGCCGGGCGCCCCCCGCCCCCGGGGGGGTGGATCTGCTTCTGCCCTCCTGCTTCGATCTTCGATTGCTGCTGGAGAGCTTAGATTAGGATCCTCAAGCGTCTTACGATCACGAGCCGTGGAACCTGCAGTATCCTCAAGGGGTTCAAGATCCTGAAGAGGAGGCTGGGGACTGAGATCAATCTCTTCTGTCCAGGCCATTACCCCAACACCTAAAGGCCGACCATACACCCGGATCCGATCGATCCCGCTCGGCTGTAGTCGCTGCAATCCCTTGTCTAAAAAGATCATCCATTCTGTCGAATCAGGTAAATGCTCAGCTTCGATCAGGATCCGAACTTCCCGTTCAGGGTGACGCCAAACTCTGATCTGAAAGCCAAACGCCTGTAACGATTGATTCAATAACCACGCCAGCGCATCGGGATCCCCCTGCCGAGCTGCAGCAAGTGGATCAAGGGGAATCCCTCTCTGGGCTTGAGCACAAGAGGTAGAGGCTGGGGAAGCAAGCATAAAAGCGATCGGAGCGCACGATCAAACGGGTGAACGGGTGAGCAGATCTGATTGGATTGTCCCACTCTCTGAGAAATCTGGGTCAAAGTCTGAGAAAACTCCTCGGATTAGCGCTATAGGGGAGTGACCTGGGTGATCAACGTAACCCAACGTCGATCCTGTTAGAGCCCCTGGGAACCGTTGAACCCAACCGCAAGATCACCTAAAGGGAGCGATGGGCTGCTGCCTCGCTTGCAAACCCCTTCTGAAGGTCTTGACGTCTTGCAGCCTCCTTGACTGTCTCTACCCTAAAGCTTCTCTAAAGCTTCCACTCTAAAGCAAAAGAGCTTTCTGGAACATATGTGTCGTTGACAAAAATCAGTTGCCATGATTGGGTAAGAACGTTTGCACGATCACCCAGGATGAACATTCCTTGACAAAGGATCGTCACTCGTCTAAGGTTATATGGTGATTAAGTGATATCACGCTTAGTTATTCCTTCTTCATGATGATTTGAGTAGGAAACGTGATCCTTCAGGCGCTGTTTCATCGATGGGAGTTAGGTCGTGGATAGGATCCAAGCAAGTCAAGTACCCCGTCTCGATACCTGTGATCGGGCCACGCTTATGGCCTATTTTGAGAATGCATGGCAACTAGAAGATCTATTGATGAAAAGCCTTGCCAGTGAGGCATCCTACTACAGTCGCCCCGATCCACTTCGCAATCCATTGATTTTTTATCTTGGCCATACCGCTGCGTTTTTTGTCAATAAATTGATCTTAGTTAGATTAGTTGATCAACCTGTCCGTGCTGATTATGAGCAGTTGTTTGGAGTAGGAGTTGATCCAAAATCTTCTCAAGATCTTGATGCTGCGATCCGTGCTATTTCTTGGCCCGATGTTAAAGATGTTTGGGAATATCGAGATCAGGTTTATGCTGTGATCCGACATGTTATTGAAACGATTAATATTGATCTTCCTATTCACCCTGATCAGCCTATTTGGGCTGTTTTGATGGGAATTGAGCACAGCCGAGTCCATTTTGAAACCTCGTCGATGTTGCTGCGGCAGATGCCTCTTGACGAGTTGAATCGTCCCCAAGGCTGGCAGTATGCCTCCAATCATCAGGAAGCACCTGCCAACGTCCTGATCGAGATCCCTGGAGGAAACGTTGAACTGGGCAAGCCTGTCACAGATCAGACCTACGGGTGGGATATGGAGTATGGCCATCGCTCGGTTGAAGTCAAACCCTTTTGCGTGAGTCGCTATCCAATTACCCATCAAGAGTTCCTAGAGTTTGTTGAAGCCGATGGGTATAACACTCCTGATTACTGGGATCCAGAGGCATGGACCTGGAAGCTACAGCACTATGTTCAGCATCCCAAGTTTTGGATCTCTGGGGCTAAGGGGTATCGCTACCGAGCCATGTTTGATGAGATCGATCTGCCCCTTGCTTGGCCTGTCGAGGTCAATTACTACGAAGCGAGGGCCTACTGCCGTTGGAAAGGTTCATCCAATCGGTTGATTACGGAAGCAGAATGGACTTGCCTCACGGATCCAGTCTCTGATCCTGAAGCCCCATCGAGTTTGCCATCCCAATCCTTGTCACAGGCGGATCCACTGGGTCTAGCAACGTACAATCTTAATTTGCAATGGGGATCACCCAGTCCAGTGGGAGCTCAAGTCGAACCCTCAAGCTTTGGCGTATCTGATCTGCGCGGAAATGTATGGGAATGGTCGAGCGATGATTTTCAGCCGCTGTCCGGATTTAAGTCTCATGTTCTTTATCCCGATCATGCTGCTCCGTACTTTGATCAAGCTCACAAAATCATGTTGGGTGGATCCTGGGCTTCAAATGGAACAATGGCCTCACGCACCTATCGCAATTGGTTCCGACCGTATTTCTATCAACATGCAGGTTTCCGGCTAGTCCAAGACCAAGCCGCCCATGTCTAAGCCCCCATATCTAAGCCACCCATGTCTAAACTTTACATATCTAAACCTTGCATATCTAAACCTTGCATGTCTAAACTTTGATTGAGATACCGCCTTGCGCCCCATACCTACCCTGTAGCCCGCACTTGCACAAGGATCCACCAACCCTGAGGAAACTGACATTATGACTAACCCAACCTTTCTCGATCTGCACCCAACCTTTCTCAACTTTCGAGAGGAGGTGATCAAGGGGCTCTCTCAGTCTCCGAAAGGGCTGCCTGCTCAGTTTTTGTTTCACGATCAGAAGGGATCGGATCTCTTTAACCGGATCTGTGAGACCGAGGATTATTATGTGACGCGAACCGAGATCTCAATTTTGCAGCAGAATAGCCAGGAGATCGCAGACTATATTGGCCACAACTGTTTACTGATTGAGTATGGCAGTGGCAGTATTAACAAAGTCTATGATCTGATCAATAGCCTCACCACTCCCTCAGCCTATATGCCGATCGATATTGCACGGGATCATTTGTTGAGCTATGCCGAAACGACCAGCAACCTGTATCCGGATCTGAAGGTTGTTGCTGTTACTGCTGACTATACTCAAAGTCTAGAGCTGCCAGAGTATCTCGATCCGATTGAGAATAAATTGATTCTATTTGCAGGCAGTACCATTGGGAATCTAGTCCGATCGCAGGCGATTGACTTGTTGCAAAAGTCAGCTAGCTTGTTAAACCATCGAGGCCATATGCTGATCGGTGTGGATCTGAAAAAGGATCCGAATATTCTCCATGCTGCTTACAATGATCGGGAAGGATGGACGGCTCAGTTTAATCTGAATGTGCTGACTGCTATCAATCAAGAGCTTGAGGGTAATTTCGATGTGGAGAGCTTTTGTCACTATGCACCTTACAATCCTGGGTTAGGTCGGGTCGAAATGCATTTGATCAGCTGCAAGTCTCAGGTGGTTACCCTTGCTGGTCAGGATTTCCACTTCCGTGAAGGAGAGTCGATCCACACTGAAAATTCTCACAAGTACAGCATTGACGACTTTAAAGATCTAGCCCAAACTGCTGGATTTGGAGTGGAAAAATACTGGGTCGATCCAAAGCAGTTCTTTGGCGTATTTTATCTTAAGATCATGTAATGGACTGCTAGAGTTGCAGAGTTAACCTTTGCTATCCTTTGCTATCCTAAACGAAGTCATCCATTGAGAGTCATTCACCCATGTTTCGTGCTCGTCCGAAACCGATCCCCCCTGGTCCGGGACAAGAGTCTGTTTGGGACTATCCTCGCCCCCCTCGGATTGAAGATACCACCCGCCATGTTCAAATTGTGTTTAATGGCGTCACGATCGTGGACACTCACCACGCCAAACGTTGTCTCGAAACCAGTCATCCTCCCACCTACTACATTCCTGTTGACGGGATCCAGATGCAGTATCTAATCCCAACCGATCACAGAACCTTTTGTGAGTTTAAGGGGCCAGCTTCCTACTATTCAGTGGTGGTTGGCGATCGGCGGGCTGAGAATGTGGCTTGGCAGGTCACAGATCCTACACGTGGGTATGCTGAGTTGAAGGGATATGTGAGCTTTTATCCTCAGCCGATGGATGCCTGTTATGTAGGTGGGGAAAGGGTTCAGCCTCAACCGGGGAATTTCTACGGAGGCTGGATCACCCAAGATGTGGTGGGACCGTTCAAAGGTGAGCCAGGGAGCTGGGGGTGGTAAACGATCAATTGGATTGAGGCTGTGGATCAAGGTCAAGGCATTAACCAAGCATGACCTTCCAACTCAGTCGGCAGGGGTTTGTGCAGACGGATCTCTCCGTTCTCACAGGTTGCGATCAGGGTAAACATGACTTGTTTTGAGTGGCTTTCAGAGGTGTGATCCATGGCTTGTTTTGAGTGGCGTTTAGAGGTGTGATCCTAAGTTTAGGTCAGGGATCTCAGGCATCTCATCTTAAGGTTTATGATCTTTGTCTTTCCTCAGTTAGAAATGACACTGCAGCAGGGAGAAATGACATTGCAGCAGTCAGACATGACATTGCGGCAGGGAGAAATCAGTCTGAAGCAAGTTGATCCCTCTGATGATCAGTTCCGTCAGAGATAATCATTCAAGCAAGCCATCTCAGATCGAGCCTGCTCCATTCGATCCACATTCCCGACGAGCTCCCGATGATATCCCGATCCAACCCCCAACCCACCATTATTCGCACCGAGCGCGGCCTCACGATCAGCGGCACTCGGATCACGCTCTATGACCTGATGAACTATATGACTGCCCAATATCCCCCCACCTTTATCTCCTGGGGGGTTCGGGGGGCTATAAGACCCACGCCATAATCTTCGAT
>CAZONZ010000292.1:0-5500 GCA_964581005.1 uncultured bacterium | reverse complement strand
CCCTCCCGACACTGACGCTTCGCGTACAGTGCGGGCCTCACGTGGAATAGGTGATGTTGAGGTTATTGGAAGTGATCGCCACCCAGCCAGAACTCCTGCAAGGGTTGCGACAAGCTCTAGGATCCCAGGAGTAGTGAACTGCTACCGTTAAATAGTGAGCTTGGCTGATCAAACTGAGCCGTTCTTTCGTTAAATAGTGAACTGCTACCGTTAAATAGTGAGCTTGGCTGATCAAACTGAGCCGTTCTTTCATTAAATAGTGAGCTTGGTTGATCAAACTGAGCCGTTCTCTCGTTCAATAGTGAACTTGGTTGATCCCTCAGAGCGGTTCTGCCCTTCCCTCGTGAATCCCATTGATCCCCAGTGCCACTCTCTCGTTCCCTGTGAATATCATGATCCCTCAGAGCAGCTCTCTCATGGCTTCATAGATACTGAGCCAAAAGCACCTGAGGGCGAGGGACCGAATCCAACCTTGATCACGCTCAGCTAGCTTGGTTCAACCCGGATCCCACCCCGATCAGCTGGCCCCGAAGCGCTCTTGCAACGGTCCATCAAACTCGTCCGCCAGGGTAGCCACCAGCGTGATCGCCCGCGAGATCTCAGCTGGCGTGATGCCTTCCAGGGCGCGGTAGTGGTGCAGGATCACTTGATCATTCCAAATGCAGAAGCGAGCTTCAAAGGTGTCGATCCAGTTCTGTTCCAGTAAGGTTTTCATCAGGATCGCTTCATCTTTGACCGGATAGCGCAGAACCGGAGACCAGACCGAGAGGGTATCGGAGGTTGTCTCACCGCTCAGATGCACAAAGACGGACGCCGTTCCATAAGTGAAGGTCCAGGTGTCTCCTTGCTCATGATTTTCGTAGGCGGCATCTTCCTTCAGAGTCGAGACCACCGTTGCGATCAGATCAGCGTAGCCAGACGACTTCTCAGAGGCAAAATCGAGATCTAGATCTGCAGGGGTTGACATCAGCTCACTGTAGACCATGCTCCTGTAAAACCTCCCTCAATGATCGCCTCTACTATATCTCGTTTGCGCCCCAGCCCAACCCCTCGATCTCGATCTCTCTCCGATCCTCCTGTTGATTGGATCGTTAGCCTCGTTCGGCTTGCTGTTGATCCAACCATTGCTCCAGAAACGGAAATAATTTTTGATTCGCCATCGGGAAGGCATAGTCTTTAAGATCACTGGGCTTGATCCAACGCACATCACTACATTGCAAGGGCTGTGCTTCTCCCTGGATGTAGCGGCAAATATAGGCAATCAGCGTGATCGTGAAATGGCTATAGGCATGATCGATCGTGGCCAGTTCCGACTCCACTTCCACATCAATCCCGATCTCTTCTTTGACTTCGCGCACCACGCATTCCGCCGCCGTCTCATTTGCCTCAATCTTCCCCCCTGGAAATTCCCATAACCCGCCCAGCATGGAGGTTTCCGGACGTTGATCAATCAACAGATCGTCGCCGCGAAACACAACAGCAACAGCGATCGTTTTGTGGGGTCGATCGGGGGAAGGCGTGATCATGGGAAGCTCAAGGTGTTGTCCTTGATTGTAAGCCTTGCAGTCTTTTTGCCAAGGACAACGGGGACAGACAGGCTGGCGGGGCCGACAGATTAATGCACCCAGATCCATGACTGCCTGGTTAAACTCGCGGGGAGCAGCAGGATCGAGCAAACGGGTGGAGAGATCCCAAAGGGCATTGAGGGCTTGGGCTGGGGGGATCGGCAACGCAATCAGTCGGGCTAAAACGCGCTTGACATTGCCATCGAGGATCGGCAGAGGTTGATTGAACGCCGCACTCAAGATCCCACCCGCCGTCGTTCGACCGATCCCAGGTAACTGCAGCACAGACTTGAGATCTTGAGGAAACCGTCCCCCGTAGTGCGAGACCAGGATCTGGGCTGCTTGATGCAAATACCGAGCTCGCCGATAGTAGCCCAAGCCTTCCCACAGCTTCAGCACCTGATCCAAAGAGGCTGCTGCCAGATCCATCGCCGTGGGCAGAGTCTGGATCCAACGCTCGTAGTAGGGAATAACCGTTGCCACTTGAGTTTGCTGCAACATGATCTCAGAGACCCAGATCGCATAGGGATCCTGAGTATGTCGCCACGGCAGCGATCGGCCCTGGTGTTGATACCACTGCAGCAATCGGGAGCGCAAGCCTTCCCAATCAAGATCAGCTCCAAGGGCCTCAGAATCCATCGGAGTCTTTGGATCCCTCACCTCAGGGTTGAGCAAGTGATCACGCCCCGTAAGCGGAATGCAACGCCCACCAGATCAAACCACCCACCACTGTTGCCACGATCAGCGTAGCGACAGCCACTGCCTGGGGAGAATCAGCCCCACGAAAGCGCATGATCCCACGATTGAAGTTCGCCATACGATCCCTAGAAATCCTTAGAAACATGGGTAACAATTCGAGCCACCGCCTGAGCGATCCCGTCTGGATCAGGCTTGGCCCAGGAGTTATTTTATCACTAGGTATAGCTACTCAATCCACTTCAGCCCAGAAGTTTCCCAACTCCTTGAGCCTCTCCTCGATCCCAACTAGCCTGTCGATCACGGCACACCTGGGGATCTCGATTCCATGAGAGCAGATTCAGGATCTTCTGGTGGTTGCTTCAGCCCCGACTCAGAAGCCTCCGAGATCCTGCAAACATAATGAACCCAAAGGCGAATCAGCGTCTCTCGCATCAGCTAGGAGGTTTTCATGCAACAGCGTTCTGCACTTCGGACAGCAGCGGTTTCGATCGCAGCAGGTGTCGGTTTGACCGTCTTCGGCACCGTTTTCCTCCCCCATGTCCAAGCCCAGTCCCAGACCCCTTCGATCGTGGCTCAATCCACTTCCGATCCCGCCACCCAGTTCTACACTCAGGACAATGGAGTGGCCATTGATGGCACCGATCCTGTTTCCTATTTCCGCCAAGCTCAGCCGATCGCAGGCAGTGCTGAGTTGAGCTACGACTGGAATGGAGCAACCTGGTTATTTTCCAGTGAAGAGAATCGAGATCTGTTTGTAGCCGATCCAGAACGCTACGCACCTCAGTACGGTGGATTTTGTGCGTGGGCCGTCAGCCAAGGGTACACCGCTCCCACCGATCCCGATGCCTGGACAATCGTTGATGGCAAACTTTACTTAAACTTCAACCAACGAGTCCAGCGGACCTGGGAACAAGACATCCCTGGACACATTCAGAATGCTAATGCAAACTGGCCAGCTGTCCTCGATCAGTCTGAAGGCTAGATCAACGGCTAGATCAACGACTAGATCAACAGACTTAATGGTGAGCGTTTGTGCAAGAGGATCTCAATCGATCGTATTCAGCACCATCAAAACGCCTGCCACAAGATCACCCCACCAATACTGATAAAGCCAACTCCAGCAACGACTTTGATCAGGCGCGGCGGACACCATTTTGCAACCCAGGTGCCTGCCCAAACCCCGATCAAGGTCGTGGAGATCAAGGCTGTAGCTGCTCCGATCAATGTCAGCCAAGGATGATGAGACCGAGCACTCAAGAGTAGAGTTGCAAGCTGAGTCTTATCCCCCATCTCCGCCAATAAAATCGAGCTAAAACTGATCAACCCTGCTTTAAGCAGCCCCGTAGGTGGACTGATCTCAGCCCATTCGGAAGACTTTTCAGTCATCTTCAAGACACTCCTCTGAGGTGAACAACTCTGCCCAAAGCACATAGATCCCGATCAGCATAAACCCGATCCCAGCTGCAAATTGGAGTGTTGAGGGTGGGATCACTTGAGCAATCACATCACCCAGTAAAACACTGATCACACTAGCGGTGACTAACGCAGTTGCCGATCCCCAAAAAATAGCCCAAGGGGATCGAGATTGAGCACTCATCAACATCGTCGCCAGCTGGGTTTTGTCTCCCATTTCCGCCACAAACACGGTCACAAAGGTAATGATCACGATCCTCCAAGGGGGCAGATCAGCGATGGGGTCAGGAGAGATCGCAGCTGCAGCATTCTGAGGAGGTGTTGTAGGGGAAAGAGGTTGATCTAGTGCGGGTGATTCTTCTGCTCCTTCAGATGCTGATCTCAGGTCGGGACTGAGGGTTGGGCGAGGTTCCTGGGACTGCAGATCAAGGGCAACGGGGATCTCGACGGAAGTGGACTGAGACTGAGGTTGATCGATCCAGGAGTCCATCTGTCCATCCCCCCCGCCACTGGCAGCCCAGATCAAAAACCCGAAGCAAGCTGTCACAGCAAGTGTCATCACACTGAAGCTAAGGATCAGATCAGACGTTGAAGAGCGCAAAGAAGGCATACACAGGCCAGAAAGGGTCAGGCTTAACCGAGGATAACGTTAGGACTCGATCGAAACAAGGTGATCCGTGCTTCCCATCTGATCCAGCTCCAGATTTGAGCATTAACAGTAACCTGTCATACGAACTTGAGGCTTAGATTCGCGTACTCTTGCTCTCGATCAGTGATGGATCTCATCATGCGGTTGGAGCAACTCCAGGCATTCTTAGCGGTTAATGAAACGGGTAGCTTTCAGAAGGCAGCCCAGCAGTGTGGTGTAACCCAATCGACCATCAGCCGCCAGATCCAGGGCTTGGAAGATCTCCTAGGGGCCTCTCTCTTTCACCGCACCACCCAGGCCAAACTCACGATCGCGGGTGAATGTTTTCTCCCCCATGCCAAAAAGATGTGTCAGGAGTGGCAGATCGCAACCTCAAAACTGACCGATCTGGTATCCGGCAAGCAAACAGAACTCTGTATTGCCGTGATCCATTCCGTCTGTGTCCGTTATCTCCCGCCGATCTTGCAGCAATTTGCCCGCGACTATCCCGGTGTCCAGTTGCGTGTGACCGCATTGGGCAGTGATCGAGCCACTAAAGTCTTACGAGATGGGTTAGTTGATCTAGCCATCGTCATGCAAAACCGCTTCATGTCAACCTCGGCTGAGCTGATGGTTGATCCTTTGTTTGAAGAACCTGTGCAAGCTTTACTGCCTGTCAATCATCCCCTGGCTCAGTATGCTCAGATCCCTTGGTCAGAATTGATCCGTTATCCCCAGATCCTGTTCAAAGATGGGTATGGCATGCAACGGTTGGTTCGAGATCAGTTTCAACGATTGGGGGTTGATCTTCAAGCTGTGTTGGAGTTGAATACGCTCGACGCCTTCCGAAGCATGGTCAAGCAAGGGGAGTTCATGGCCCTCCTGCCCGAATCAGCCCTGATCGAGTGTCGCCAGGATCCCTCACTAGTGGTCCGCCCCACCCAGCCTCCGGTCCTCAAGCGCCAGGTCGTATTAGTCAGCACCGTGGATCGCCTCCAGATCCCACCCATTCACCACTTCTGGCAACTCGCCAAAACACAGATCCCTCAACAACTCAGTAGCTCTAATACCCCTGATCCGGCGACTGCTTTGGTGATCGGTGCATGAAGATCAAAACGGGACTGGATTCTACCTGATAGACTACCAAGATACGTCGCAGTGCTCCGCCCATAGCCGAAGGCTTGGGGGGTGGTGA